>JASFMO010000075.1:0-11207 GCA_050117535.1 Gemmatimonadales bacterium
GTCAGAGCCGTCCGACCGACGGCCGCGAAAGAGCGAACGATCGCCGACCCGCCGCGCCTGACACAGACGAGCGCCACGCCGCCGGCATAGGCCAAGCTGAGCAGCGGAACACCGGCGAATGTGCCGATGAGGAAACCGAAGAGAGCGAGAACGCTATCGCCGCCGGCCGCACGCGCGGCCCCACCCGCGAGTTCCAGTGACAGGCCAGCCACCAGACCCGAGAACAGCATCGTCTTGTACCTGTCGAGCTCCCCGTTCGACTCGACGAAGATCCCCCGCTTGACGAAATAGACGCCCAGCAGAAACAGCGGCAGAACTCGCCAACTGACGAAAAGCAGGCGGATTGGCATCCCGACCAGCAAGTAACTCACGAAGCGATGCCGAAGCCTCTCCCTCCAAGCACCGTGCTTGAAGATGCGTTCCTCATCAGCCATGAACGCGTACAGCTCGCGCTCACCCCCCGGCGAGCCTCGTGTGATCAGCGGTACGAGGGTCAGGTCCAGCACCCGTGCCGATGCCTGCGCGGACGGCGACTCGGGGTACGCGACCAGAGCCTTCCAGTCAGGCTCCGATGGCAACGCGCCGCCGGGCGATCGGGTCGCCCAGACTCCGAGCAGCAGCACGCCCGCGGCGTACACAACGCCGGCCACGATCAACAGCCGCTTCGGCCGCAACTCGCGAAGCGAGAGCGCGATCAACCCGATGACGGCGTAGAGAGCGAGTATGTCCGCGGTCGAAAACAGCAGACCATGCGCGAGGCCGATGAAGAACAGCACACCCAGACGGCGGACGTAGACGGGGGTGAAGGACCTGCCAGCTTCCCAGGCCCGCCGGCTCTGTAGCGCCAGGCCCATCCCGAAGAGGATCGAGAAAAGAGTGTAGAACTTCCCCTCGGCGAACAGCGCGATCAGCAGCGCCACCGCCCGATCGCCCGCGGCGGCCTCTCCGCCGAGGATGTCCCTCGCAGCCGGCGGAAAGGCGAAGAAGAAGATGTTGACGAGCAGCATCCCCAGGATCGCAAGGCCACGGAGCGCATCAAGCGTGACGATGCGCTGGTGGGTCGGGGCCGGGCCCCACGACGTGGCTCGTGCGCGCGGTGCCAGCGGTTCCGCCTTGGGTGTTTCCTCCACCGTCATTCGGCCTGCAGCACGGCGATCGGGTCCAGCCGCACCGCGCGCCATGCGGGCAAGAGGCAGGCGACGACGGCCACGGCCGCGAACAGAAGGCTGACCACAACGAGGGTGGTCGGATCGGTGGGCTCGATGCCGAACAGCATCCGCTCCAGCAAACGCGTGGCGGCAAACGCCCCCAGCAGGCCGATGCCGATGCCGATGGCCACCAACCCCAGACCGCGCTTCAGCACCATCTCGGTGATATCGCGCGGCTTGGCGCCCAACGCCATGCGCACGCCGATCTCCCGGCGACGCTCCGCCACGCTCTGCGTCAAGACGCCGTAAAGGCCCACGAGCGCCAGTAGCACGGCGACGCCGGCGAAAATCGCCAACGCGACCGTGCGCACCCGTCGCATCAACTGTGTGTCCGCCAAGATCGTTTCCATCGCCATCAGTTCGGGATCGGGTACGTCCGGATCCAACTCCCAGATCGCCTCGCGCACAGCCGCGGCAACCCCCTGCGGAGCGACGGATGTTCGGACCACCAGTCCCATATTGAAGTACGGGAGCTGGGCGTAAGAGCCGTACATCGCAGGAAACCGCCGATCGCCCAACCCGCCGACTGTGACATCGCCGACGACGCCGACGACCTCGAAGTTGGTCTCGTAGTCGAGCACGACCTGCCGGCCGATGGGCTGACGACCTCTGAGGATCGAGTCGGCGAAGGCTTGATTGACCACGAACACGGGCGGCGCCCCCATGTCGTCGGTCGACTCGATGTCGCGGCCCGCGTGCAGTGGGATCCCCATCGCCTCGAAGTAGCCCGGCAGCACGGCTCGGAAGTACGCCGTGCGCGCCTCCACCAGCCCGAGCGGCGGATCCTGAGCGTCGTGCACCGGTTCGTTGTTTCCCGGCTGCCGGATCGGTATCTGGGAGATCAGCCCAGCGCTCTCCACGCCGGGAACCGCTCGCAGCGCGGCCAACAGATTCGTGTAGAACTGGACCCGCCGCTCGACAGCCCGGTACTCGCCGCGCGGCAATTGCACCTCCGCCGTCAGCAGGCGTTCCCGATCGAACCCCAGATCCTCGTTCATCAGTCTCGCCAGACTGCGAATCAACAGCCCCGCCCCGACCAACAAGACGATCGAGACCGCCACCTGCACCACAACCAGCCCACTGCGGAAGATCGCTCCACCGCGATCGGTCGTACGGACGGCCGACTTGAGATCCTGAGCGGGGTCGCTACGCGACGCCCGCAGCGCAGGCAGCGTTCCGAAGGCCAATCCCGTCACTCCCGACACGACCAGCACGAAGACAAGAATGGCCGGCGAGAAACTCGATCGCACGCCCGTCGATGCCTCTGCCAATGTCAACTGCAGCAGCAACGGTCGTAGCCATTCGGCCAACAGGACCCCCAATATGCCGGCCGCGCCCGCCAGGAGCAGGCTCTCGGTGATCAGCTGTCGCGCGATTCGTCCACCGGAGGCCCCCAAAGCGGCCCGCATCGACAGCTCACCGCGCCGTGTCGAACCGCGCGCCAACAGCAGGCCGGCCACGTTTCCGCAGGCGATCAGCAGCACCAGCGCCACGGCCACCTGGAGCATGAACAGGCTATCCCTGAAGTTCTCCGACCAGGCCTCTCGCAGATTCGTCAGACCCAGGCCGATGCCCCGATTGCTGTTCGGGTACTGCGCAGCTAGGCGGGCCGCGATGACGTCCACTTCGGACTGCGCCTCCTCGATCGATACGCCGGGCGCCAGTCGCCCGATCACGCCCCAATTGGTCTTGCCGCGCTCGGCGATGAACTGATCATCCTCACGCATCGGCATCCAGATTTCCACGTCCTGCCGAAAACGAAACCCCGCCGGCATGACGCCAATCACTTCCGTCGGCACACCATCGACCCTCAACGTGCGCCCGATGACATCCGACGCTCCCCCCAGGCGGCGCTGCCAATACCCGTTACTGAGGACCGCTACCCGCCCCGCGGTCGCCGACTGATCGGCGTCGGTGAAACCTCGACCCATCATGGGCCTTGTTCCGAGCGCCGGAAACAACTCACGGCTGACGACGAACGCCGGGATGCGCTCCGGTCGATCGACGCCGGTAACGGTGACGTAGCGCGGGAAACCGGAGTAGGCGGCCAGATAATCGAACGAGGCCGCGTCGTCTCGGTAATCCCAGTAGTCGCGCGCCGAGACCCAGAAGCCGAGTTGACCATCGTACGTCGTGCGCGCCGCGACCAGTCGGTCGGGCTCTGGGTAGGGGAGCGCCCGGAGCAGCGACGCCTCTATCAAGCCGAATATGGAGACGTTCGCGCCGATGCCGATCGTCAGGATGAGGACGGCGATCAGCGTGAATCCGGGCGTCTTGAAGAGCGAACGGTTACCGTGTCGTATGTCCTGCCAGATGCCAGCCATGAGCTGCGTCCTCCTGCGACATGGAACGGCCGCTTCCCCTACCCTAATAGGCATACGCCGTGCCGAGGCACTATGCGCTTAGATACGACACTTTGCGGAGGTCCTGCCATCGACGACCGCAGCCTACCTGTCCGCAATCGCGAATGACAGTCTCGGAATCGGACAGCGAACACACCAACGGGGCACAGAAAGAGAGGCGGAGAGTAAGAAAGCGCAGCGCGTCCGGCGACCGCAGCCGGGCGCGCACTAGATGGCTATCGGACGGGTCGCCATTCGGATCCGGCGGTGAAGAAGTGATCCTGCAACACACGCCGCCGGTTGCGGCCATCAGCCTCCATCACGAAGATCGCTCGGTTGCCGACCGTGAACGCGATCCGCTTCCCGTCGGGTGACCAGCGCGGATACTCCTCCAACCCGGGCTTCCGCGTCAACCGCCGCACGTCGCTGCCATCGGCGGTCATCGTATAGATGTCGAACGACGCTTCCGGCCCGTGCCGCTCGGAGTTGAAAGCGATGCGACGGCCGTCCGGCGACCAGGCCGGGTGCTGGTCATCGCCCGGGTTGTCAGTCAAACGCGTCGCCTCACCGCCATCGGCGTGCATGACGTAGATCTCGGGATTGCCGTCACGCCCGGATTCGAAAGCGATCTTCGAGCCATCCGGCGACCAGTCGGCCCCGCTATTTTGGGAGGCCGGATCCGTCAACCGCCTCACATCGCTTCCGTCGATGTCCATCACATACAAGCCCGGCTGGCCGTCTCGCGTCGATGTGAACGCGAGGGTCCGGCCGTCGGGCGACCACGCCGGCTCCCAGTCGCGCGCCGGATGGTCCGTCAGCCGAACCCGGTTCGAGCCGTCGGCGTCCATCAGGTAGATGTCCGTGTTGCCGCCGTGGTCGGAGGCAAACGCGATACGATTCCCATCCGGTGACCAGACCGGCGACATGTGGCGTCCGAAATCGCGCGTCAACTGTCGCAGATTGCGGCCGTCAACGTCGACGCAGAAGATGTCCCAGCGACCCCCACCGGCCCGATCGCTGATGAACAGCAATTGCTCGCTCTTCGCCTGGAGATCGTGAAGCGTGCGAGGTGCCGGCAACCCGCCGAACACGCAGAACGTCAGAAGAACGATAATAGAAGCGAAGCCTGCCATGGCCGAGTCCTTGCGCGCGGGGTCGGGACCATCCGTTGGACGTGGCGGGTCAGGTGAACGTTGCTTGGCCGAGCCTCGCGCTGGCCATGCGAAGCCAGAGAACTCAGATTGCGGTCACCGGCATCGAGTCCAGTGGACCGCAGGCATCCCTGACGCGGGATGTCTCCGGGATACCGTTTCTGGGAGGGTCACATGCACGGCCGCACGATCTCTCTTTCGTTGAATATGCTGTGCCTATCGGCTTTGTATGCCCCGGCGCAGACGCTGCCCGAGGAGCAGGCCGTCGGCCGACTCGAACCCGTCACGACCTTTCACGGCGCCATGCCCACGGGCGTGACCGTCTCGCACGATCAGCGGATCTTCGTGAATTTTCCCCGCTGGGGCGACGCCGTGCCGTTTACCGTCGCCGAGATCGTGGATGGCGAGGCCGTCGCTTACCCGAACATCGACGTCAACCGCCCCGATAGCCTGAGCCCCGAGCAGCACTTCATCTCGGTTCAGAGCGTCGTCGTCGACCCGGCCAATCGTCTCTGGGTGCTCGACACAGGACTCGGGCTTCCGCCGGGCACGCCGGGCGCCGCCAAACTCGTCGGCATCGACCTGGCGACCGACCAAGTCTCGACGGTCATCACCTTCGCTGACGACGTGGTTCCCCCCGGCACCTACCTCAACGATGTGCGCTTCGACCTGCGACGCGGCGAGTCGGGTATCGCGATCATCACCGACTCATCGCCATCAAATGGCAACGGGCTCATCCTGGTGGATATCGCCACGGGGCAGAGCTGGCGCCGGTTGAAAGGTCACGAGTCAGTCGTCCCGGTTCCCGGCTTCCTTGCCATCGTGGAAGGACAGCCGCTGTTGATTCGAACTCCCGGAGGCGAAACCCGGCCCTTCGCCGTCGGCTCGGACGGGTTGGCCTTGCACGCCGACGGCCGACGCCTGTTCTATCGCCCACTCTCCAGTCGACGCCTTTACAGCGTGAGCGCCGATGCGCTGGCCGATCGTTCGGTCTCCGACGACGCGGTCGCCGCCACCATCGTCGACCACGGAGATATCGGATTCGCCTCGGACGGACTGGCCGCCGACGCCGAGGGACGCGTTTACCTCACCAACTACGAGGACAACGCCATCCTGATCTGGCACCCCGACGGCAGTTTGGAGACGCTCGTCCACGACTCGCGCCTGCTCTGGCCCGACACGCTCTGCCTGGCCCTGGACGGCTACCTCTACATCATCGCCAATCAACTCCATCGTGGAGCCGGCTTCAACGCCGGAGCGGACCATCGCGCTCGGCCGTACACCCTGTTCCGCATCGCCACCGACGGGAGCCCCGTTCTGCTCCAATAGCCTGGGGTGGCCGGACGGACCGCGGGCCGCAGCAGACACGCCCCAGCGCCACCCTGCCCGTTGACAAACCTCCGCCATTGCCATACTGTATATATGCACTATATACGGTCATTACAATATGACCAACACAGAGATGCCAGGAGAATCTCGATGACGCGGATACCAGAGGTCGACGCGAGCGCCCGGAAATGCGGGTTCTGATCTCCAACGCCTCGCCCGACCCGATCTACGAGCAGATCGCGCGGCAGATCAAGGCCCAGATCCTCAGCGGCGAGCTGGCGGAGGGCGATATGCTGCCCTCAATCCGCAAGCTGGCCCGGGACCTCCAGATCAGCGTCATCACCACCAAACGTGCGTACGAGGAGCTAGAGCACGAGGGCTTCATCGACACGGTGGGAGGAAAGGGGACCTTCGTGGCCGCCGAGAATCCCGAGTTCCTGAGAGAGAAGCGGATGAAGGCGGTCGAGGAGAAGCTGACCGAGGCAATCGAGCAGGCCCGCCTGCTCGGAGTCGGCCCCGGGCAATTGACCGAGATGCTCCGGCTGTTGTACGCGGAGGAAGAATAGGATGGACTACGCGCTGGAAATCGAGGGCGTCGGCAAACGGTACAAGGGCTTCACCCTGCAGGACGCGACCCTCCGGCTGCCCCGCGGATACATCATGGGGTTGATCGGCCCGAACGGTGCCGGCAAGACGACGCTGATCAAGCTGATCCTCAATCTGATTCACCGGGACGCAGGCTCGATCCGCGTCTTCGGGCTCGACAATCTGTCGCACGAGGCGGAGATCAAGTCGCGAATCGGGTACGTCCCCGACGAGCCGCAATACCACGGCGACATCACCCTGGAGAATCTCAAAGCGGCGACGGCCCCGTTCTACCCGCTTTGGGACGAGACGCTATTCCGCAATCTCGCCTCGCGGTTCGAGCTTCCCCTACGTAGGAAGTTCAAGAAGCTGTCCCACGGTATGAAGGCGAAGTTCGCCCTCGCCTTGGCCCTCTCGCACAGAGCCGAGCTGGTAGTCCTTGATGAGCCGACGTCAGGCCTCGACCCGGTCGTGCGATGCGAGCTTCTGGACATCCTCGCCGGCCTCCTCCAGGACGATCGGGTCTCGATCCTCTTCTCCTCCCACATCACCTCAGACCTGGAGAAGACCGCCGACTTCGTGACTTTCCTGCGCAACGGGCGCCTGGTCTTCTCGAGTCCCAAAGACGACGTGATGGCCGGCTGGGGGGTCGTCAAGGGTGGGCACGAAATCCTCGACGCGGAGGCCCGCGAGTTCTTCGAGGGAGTGCGCTTCCGCGATCACGGTTTCGAGGCGTTAACCTCGCGCGTCCAGGAGGCTCGAAACCGGTTCGGGGACAAGGTCGTCATCGACCGTGCCTCACTCGACGACATCATGGTCCTAATGGGGAAGGAGGAACAGCATGCTGCTTAGACTCCTTCAGCGAGACTGGTTCCTGCACCGGCGAGCTCTTCTGACGGTCATCCTGATCTTCTCCGCCTTCGAGGTCTACTTCGTGCTCGTCGCCAACCACCCGCGGATGTGGTTGGTCTTTACCTGCATCTATATCTCGTTCTTCGTCATCGTGCCGATGACCCGCGACGACAAGTTCCGCGCGTTCGCCTGGGCCTGCACGTTGCCGGTGACTCGATCCGACTTGGTGAAAGCACGCTACGTATCATCCTGGGTGATCGTGGGAGTGGGCTTGCTGTCGGCCCTGGCGCTGGCCGCATTTCTACCCGGCAGCAGGGTGGCGCCGGCCCTGCCGCTCGACGCGAGATCGTTGCTGCTCGCCGCCACCGTAGTCACGGTCATCTTCGTCCTGCTGATACCGTTCACCATACGGTACGGCCTTATGGGGGTCTTCATCGGCCTGGCGCTGTTACAACTGGTCGGTGCCGGCCTATTCGTCTTCGCGTCGGCCACAGGGAGCTTTGACGCGGTCGAAGGAACCATCGCCGCCGCCTTCAAGCCGCCGATCGCTGCGATCGCCGCGATTCGGGAAAGCCTGCCGAGCGCCGCCTTCAACGTATTGGCGTTAGTGACGCTCGTGCTGATCAACTGGCTCGGCTACAGGTTTGCGGCAACGCTTATCCGGCGACGCGAGTTCTAGACCTGGCGATGGAAAACGTTCTCGAGGTCCAGGATCTCTGCAAGCGCTACGAGGATTTCACCCTCGCCGACGTCTCATTCTCTGTTCCACGCGGCTACATCATGGGCTTGATCGGCCCGAACGGAGCCGGGAAGACAACGACCCTGAAACTGATTCTCGGATTGCTGCGCCCAGATGGCGGCTCGATCCGCGCGTTCGGACTCGACCCCGCGCGCGAAGGTGCCTGCATCCGTTCACGCATCGGCTTCGTCCACGACGAGCCCAGCTTCTACGGCCACCTCACCCTCGCGCAGAACGCGGCGCTGGTGGCGAGGTTCTATTCAACTTGGGATCCGGACAGCTTCCGCCAGCGCATCGACGCCTTCGAGCTGCCGCTTGGCAAGCGCTTCGCCGACTTGTCGCACGGGACGAAGACGAAGTTCGCCCTGGCGCTCGCCCTCTCGCACCGGGCCGAGCTGGTGCTCATGGACGAGCCCACGTCGGGGCTCGACCCTGTCTTCCGTCGCGATCTGCTGGACACACTGACAGAGTTGCTGCAAGACGAGCGCGCCTCGATCCTCTTCTCCACACACATCACCTCGGACCTGGAGAGAATCGCCGACTATGTCACCCTCATCCAGATCGGCCGGCTGGTTTTCTCGGCTGCAAAGGATGACATCCTGGAGAAGTGGGCGTTGGTGAGAGGGGGGCCGGAGCTGCTCGAGCGATTGCCGCCAGACTTCTTCCGGGGCATCCGTCGTGGCGCCCACGCATTCGAGGCGCTCACCGACGACGTCGCCGAAGCGCGACGCCGGTTGGGCGACTCGGTTGTGATCGACAGAGCCTCGCTCGACGACTTGGTACTTTACACGCGAGTGGGTGCCGCCGATGCTTAACTTGATTTGGAAGGACGTCGTGGCCGCGCGAAGGTTCCTATTGCTGGTCATCCCCCTCGGTGGCATCCAGCTGGCCGTGCTGGCCTCCATCCCCCCGATCTATCCGATTGCGGCGCTGACCTTCGCGACGTTGCTCGCCGTTGGCTCGATCCTATTGGAGGAAGCCCAACGGACCGAGTTGCTCTGGAACAGCCTCCCCGTCACCCGCGACGCGCTCGTTACGGCGCGCTACCTCGTGGCACTGATCGGGATGACGTTCGGCCTGGCCTTGGGCTGGGCTGTCGCTCAGGCCGCCGCGCGGCCGGTCTCGGTGGGCCCCTTCGGGCCCGCTACGTTCACGAGCTTCTCCGCCCACACGTTCATGTTCGGCATGCTCGTGTTCGCTGCGGCGATCTTCCTTCCCCTCCATTTCCGTCTCGGGCCGGGCCGCGCCGTCATATTCTTTCTGGCATTTGCACTGGGCACGGCTGTGCTCGTATCGCTTCTGACGCAAGCGACCTTGTTGGCGATGGGCTATCCGAGCCCAATCTTCGACCCCGAGGCTTGGAGAAGCGCGGGACCCGCCTTGTCGGCGCGGTTCGTCGAGTGGGCGGCGGCGCGGCTCGCTTGGCTCCTCAGTCTGTTCGTCGCCTCTTCGATCCTCGCGTTGGGAGCTTCGTGGACCATCGCTCGACGCCTTTACGCGACCCGCGACCTCTGATCGTCTCGCCTGGCCCTCGCCCGACGGTGTGAGACGTACGTTGTTCATCCACCCACCTGTTGCCCTGCAGGCTATGATCGGTTAACTAGCAGAGTCCTCGACGGTCTGGCCCCGTCGCGCCATAGGTGTAGGTCATGAACCGTCGAATCCGGCAGAACGCTTTCCTGATCTTCCTCGCTGCTGTGTTCACGATCGGGCTGACCTTCGCCACGGTGGAACTGCCCCATCTCGTCGACGACTTTCTGCAGAACTCGATCACGACTCCCGGGTTCGATTCACAGGCCAACGAAATCAGCCAGCTGAAGACGGAGCTGTTCATCTCTCACTTCCATCTGCGCACGATCGGCTACGTGTGCTTCGCCCTGCTTGTGCTAGCCATCGTCGTGGGCTTCGCCACACGCAAGTCCGGCTTGGCGGCGGTCGGCGCCATCGGATTCATGCTGCCCGTGTTCGCCCAATTTGCCGGCGTGATGTTCTTCCTGGCCGGATTGGGCTTGCTCAACGTTCTCTGGCTACCGGTCCTCGACATCTCTTTCGAGCTGTCACGCCTGGGCCTCATCGTCCGCGCCCCGTACGATCTGCTCATGTGGCTATTTCGGCAGGTCGGGATCAACGGCTACTGGCCCATCATCTACTCCTTCCTGGGAGGCGGCCTCCTGCTGTTCTTCCTCGGCACTTTCGCCTGGCTGTCCGCCCGGGCGCGCCAGCGAGATGTGGCTGACTTCTGGGTGTACCGGGTCTCGCGGCACCCCCAGTACCTCGGCTGGATTCTCTGGAGCTACGGCGTCTACCTCCTGCTTCTGCGGGGGATGTACCCCAGACGCTCTTGGGGAATCGACGCCAGCCTGCCGTGGCTGCTCTCCACCCTGGCCATCATCGGCGTGGCCATGCTGGAGGAGCTGAACATGCGCAACCGCTTCGGCGAGGCGTACGAGGCCTATCGAGAAAGTGCGCCGTTTCTGTTTCCAGTTCCCAAGTTCGTCGGCAGGCTTTTCGCCCTGCCGACGCGGCTGCTGTTCAAGAAGGGCGAGCCGGAGCGCAAGAGAGAGGTGGCCATCGTCGTCTCGTTGTATGGGATCGCTCTGATCGCCGCCTCGGCCCTCTTCTACGGGGGCGGCTGGGCCAGAACCGTGGCGATTCTCAGCCCATCGAGCCGGGAAGACCGACTGCAGGAACTGGCCACTCAATTGGTCGAGGAGCCCAGCTCGCGGGGTAAGTACTTCATCGCGGTACGGCTCGCCGCCTTCGGAGACCCGGCCGTCGATGTTTTCATACCGCTGCTCAAGAACGAAGACCCGGAAGTCCGGACGCTCGCCGCCGGTATGCTAAGCCGGGTACCGTCGCAGCGGGCCGTCCCTGCGCTGCTCTCTGCTCTTGACGATTCCGCGGCCGATGTGCGGGGTCGAGCTGCTGGTGCCCTTGGCGCCATCGGCTCCACGGACTGCGTGGGGCAGCTTCTGGCCATGACCGACGATCCTGAACCCTG
>JASFMO010000076.1:0-11164 GCA_050117535.1 Gemmatimonadales bacterium
AAGAAACCGCCGGATACGCTGAGTACGTCCGGTCGTGTGGGAGGACGGGAGCCGTGAGGCTCCCTCCTACCCGATTCACCCGGGACGTGACGCGCCGGACGGATCCGGCGGCGTTCTACCTATCCGGACTCGGCCGTCGCTTTCGCCCGCTGCCGGAAAGCCAGCACGATTCCCAACAGAACGCTGATCGCCGCTAGCAGTGGCATCAGTATCCTCGCGCGCTGGTCGTAGATTCCCAGCGTCGGCTCGAATGCCGGCAGCGTGCCGATACCCAGGACCAACGGGATCGTGAGGAAGAACCCTGCGATCCTGGCCGCTCGCCCCTGCACCCGGTCGCGACAGAGGGTACAACGGCCGGTGATCATCGCGAAGACGCCGACGCTGGCCATGACCAGCGCCAACAGCGCGGCCAACGCGGTGAAAAGCCCCGAGAGCAACATGATCTCTTTCATGATTACAACCCTCTTCTCGCCGTTCAGCAGCGTCAACGCGTCAACTCGCGTCGCCTGATACTGCGACTCCGCGATGGACGTCATGGAAGGACCGTGCCAGAAAGCGTCTGACGACGGTTCACGGAAAATCGGGGAATTCGGACGCACCGGCCGATATGTATGGTGGGGTACTGTTTTTTGTCGGGGCGAATTTGACCGAGTTGAGACAGCAGCGGGCAGGGTCGCGCCCCGTAGGATCGATTCTCCCGCGATCCAGATCGGTCGGGCTCTGCCAGTACCGTCGGCGCTGACGGTGGTCCTGCGGCTCTAGGACGACAGCCTGTCGAGCCCTGCCGTTCTCTCTTCGACGGCCTGCAGAGGCAGTTCGACATCCTCCTCTTCCAGCACGACCGTTCTAAGTAGGCTGCGATGCAAGTGGTCGAGAGCTTCGATGGCGGCTTGGGCAGCCGGAAGCAACTGTTCCGATTGCTCTGACTGGGGGTGCTTTTGCTCGCGCGACGATTGCACCGCCCTCTCCACCGCGGCCAACAGTGTGTCGGCGACGGCCAGCGCCTGGTCGGCGAGTTGATTGCCGGCGGTCTTCGCCGCCGCCACGGCATTGGCGATACCGTCCCGTAGCTGCCGGGCCCGTATCAGTTCGTAATCGAGGGGAGTGGTATACACATCGCGCACTGGAATGGTGCGGGGTGGAATGAGCATCTCACCGATGGAGTATCCCCGCGATTTGAGCCCCACGCTGTGCAGTAGGAACAGGAGGGCCCACGGAACGGTGAGGAAATAGCCCCATTGAATGCCCGGCGAAGTGTAGTAATCCAAAGCGAGCACGCCGAAGTTGACTAGAAGGAACGCGAGCATGTGAGCCTGATATATACGGCGGCGCTTCTCCGAGACGCCGCTGGCGCCTGGGCGGGTCGCAACGCGAGCCGTAGGGGTTGTGGGGGTATGAGTCTCTTCTTCCACGCTTAACCTCCAAAGAGCCAACGTACCAAGTAGGCAACGCCGAAGCCGGAATAGTTGCCCAGAGCGTAGCCGAGCAGCCCGACAGCCACGCCGGGAAGGACCAGCGCCGGCCAATTGCGTGACACGGCGATCGCCATCGCTGTGGACGGCCCACCGATCGCCGCCTGGGAGACGACGGCGATCATCGGGACGGATCCGCGGAATGCCCGGCCAACCAGAAAGAGAAAGATACCATGAATGCCGACGACGACGAGGGTGTAGTAAAACACCTCGGGCCCGATCTGCAGCATCGCTCCGATCAGCGAGCGAATTCCGATGACCGTGAAGAAGAGGTGGAGCCCGAGGTTCCCGAGTTGCTGCGCGCCCTGGATCTTGCGGATGCCCCGCAGCTGGGCGAGCAGCAGCGCCAGGGTCGTTAGCCAGAGGATCTCGGGGAAGAGACCGATCCAGCGGGCCAGCAGGCGTGCCGAGATCAGCACGGCCATGCCGAGCGCGGCCAGCGACACGAGATCGAGCAGAGAGACCGGCACGCGGCCCCAGAAGGGGTGCGGTTCGGATTGGTGTGGGCCCGTATCAAGGTTGGCCTCCGTCCGAGCTGGCGGGCTGTCGGGTTCTGACGTGGCGCGCGAGACGCCGCGCACGAGCCAGATAGGCGCCGCCAGGGTGATGGCCAGCCAGATTCCTGTGGTGACGGCGTCGGCGGCGGAGGCCGCGGCGAAGGTCGAGGCCGGTAAGTCGAGACCTCGGCCGACAGCCGCGAAATTCAAGCTGCCGCCGGTGTACGTGCCGGTGAAGGCTCCGGCGAGCTTCCACGTCGCACCGCCCAGCTTGCCGCCGAACAGCAGAGCCCCGGCCAGGGCACCCAACGCTGTGCCGACGCTGGCGATCAGGAATAGACCGAGCATTGTGGGCCCGGCCTGCTTGAGGTCCGCCAGTCGAACACCCAACAGCAGGTATATGATGGCGAGCGAAGTGACCGGCCCCTCGATGCTGAGGTAAACCACCGACTCGTCGGGCACGATCCCGGTATTGGAGAGGATGGCCCCGAGGATAATGGCGAGTAGCGAGGCTCCAATCTTCGATGCCAGGGGGACCTTGTGGTCGAGCCAAAAGGCCAAGGCCGTGGCCCCGGCGATGAGAGCGGCTATGCTGATTGGGTCTGATATCAAGGCCGATCTTTCGCTTGAGGATCTGATGACGAAACGGCGTATTGTGTGGGCACGAGTCGCGGCAGGCAAGCGGTACGGGCGGTGTGGATGCGGGGCCAGCCCGAACTCGGCCGGGCGTGCACGGTGGCCGGCGGCAATACGAAGAGGATTCCAGGGCCGTTTCCAGCGCGCCGGCACGCCCGGACTTGACGACTCCAGTCCTTAGGAGTGCTGCGTGGCGAGGTTGGCGAAGCGAAGGGGAGGCGCGGCGCCCAGGCGAAGGCCGGCCAGACTCACGGTTCGCGCATGACCATGAAGCGGCGGGTGCGCTTGGCCAGCTGCTGCCCCAAGTTGTCCCACACCTGCAGAGTGATCTCATAGTCGCCGGCGGGGGCGCTCTGCAGATCGAGTCTGTGGTACTCGGTCGCCCGATCCCGTCCCGTCATGTCCAGCTCGCGGCTGAAGCGAAGCTCGAGCCGGTCGTCGCCGACGGCGCTGAAGCCCCAGGCATCGGCCAGCAGGCCGAGAATCGCCAGCGGATTCCGGTCGCCGCCCAGGATGGTGCCCTCGCGGTTGAGCGCCATCACCCTGACCGAGAGCGACACTTCGTAACTCGAGAAACCCTCACGGTCGCGGTCGAGGCCATAGAGCTCGTAGTAGATGACAACGGGCTGTTCGGGCACGTATCGCCGGGCGGCGTTGACCGCGATGTCGAAGTCGGCTCGTTGGACCGGCTTGGCGGCCATCGGCCTCAAGGCATCGGCCAGCAAGATATCGCTGAGGCCCAGCGAATCGTCGGGGAAGAACTCGGCCGTAAACGTGTCTCTGGCCGCCGCCGCCCGCCGCGTGTTGGCGTCCCGCGCCTCGATGGCTGCGACGAGCGTACCCGCGGCTGGCATCAGGAAACGCCAGCTGCGCACTGGGTTCCTGCTGGGGGCGTCCGCGTAGGCGATCGATTCGGTCTCCACGTCCTGAACGACTCGCTCGCCCTGGAGGTTGAGGAGAAAAACGCCGGTCTCGATCTGCGCGCTGTCCAAGTCGAGGCCCGCTGCCAGCAGCTCCAGTGGTAGTTCGGAATGGACTTCCACCGCCGCCTCGTCCGGCGTCGCGCCGCGAAAGCGCGCGATCTGCATGGGCATCCGCAGTAGGACCGGTATCGACGGGATGTTCTCATAGCTGGCGGGTACGGCGTGACGGACTTCGTCGGCTACCCAACGGTAGTCGCCGGCGAAGCGCGTGTGGAAGTAGCCGCGAGTCTGGCAAAACATGAAGACGGCCGAGTTTTGCCAGGTCGGGTCAAGCGCGGCGGTCGCAGTGGTGGCGACCGCGCCTCCGTCCTCCTCGAGTTGCAGCTGTAAATTGTGCGCCTCGACATCGCCGAAGTAGTAGACCCATACGATCGTGGTTGCCGACACTCCCAAATCGCAGCCGGGATAGCGCGCGACGATCTGTGGAGGCCCGTAGCGGATGAAGATGACGCCGCGATCGGTTTCCCAACCGCGCAGACCGGTGGCCGGCGCCGAAAAGCGGAGATCGGCGTAGGCCACCCGCGACATATGCTCCAGGCGGCGCTCATGCGCCTCGGTCAGAAACAGCGGATCGCTGAGGCGCCAGTAGAGCTCCTCGTATCTTGCCCGGCTCGAGTCGCTGAACTGCCGATACTGTTCCGCGGGCTGCCGTCGCAGCACCGGCGCCAGGTTTTGTAGCGGAGATCGCTCTTCCTCGGGCAGCGCGGCGAGGGCTCGCTGGAACATCGCGCCGGCTTCGTCCTCGCGGCCCGACAAGTGAAGCCCGAGGCCTAGGTAGAGCAGAGCCTCCGGCCGGTCCGGGTGAGCCTGGGCCATGCGGCGGGCGATCGCCAGATATTCGGGCAGGCGGTACTCCTCCAACAACAGGACGAGCAGCCGACGAGAGGCGCCGAAGTGCGTCGGATTATGCCGCAGGGCTGACCTGTAGTGCTCAAACATGCTCTCCCGGTACTTCGCGCCAAAGCCCTCGATGGGCGGCGTGTTGCCGAGATACCACTCGACGTAGCGAGGGAGGAAATCCGTTGCTGGCAGGTCGGTCGAGATACCGGCCCAGGTCGGCGGTACCAGCCGCCGGTCGCGGTACGGCTCGTAGTTGCGTTCGGCGACGAGTCCCAAGTTGTACTCGACTTCAGCGCGCACCGAGTCGATCGGGCCTTCCCCGATTCTCTCCAGAAGGTCATCGAAGACGCGTTGGCCCTGGGCCGTCATGCGGGAGTACGCGTTCAAGTTCGCCAACTCGGACAAGTACCGGGGGTTGTCCGGTGCGAGCGCGACCGCCCGCAACAGCGCGATGTGGGCCGCTTCCCGCTCCCGGGCACGGGTGGTGTCGGTACCGGCCTGCCGGGCCAGGAGGTGGCCGATTTGGAAGTGGGCCTCGGCGAGATCGGGGGCAGTCTCAACCGTCTCGCGAAGCTCGGCCAGGGCGCCGGCGGTATCGCCGGCCGCGGCCAGAGCGAGCGCTGCGCTGACCCGGGCGCGGGCGTCGGGCTCCTGAGCCAGCGACGGCGATGCGGCCAGGAACAGGCACGCTGAGAGGAGGTAGAAGGCTCGCATGACGCGTCGGGGCCTGCTAAGGCTATAGTGCCGCCGTGCCGGGCATGCCGGCCGGCCGGCCCGCATTTGGACTGCGCGGTGCTCTAATACTGACGCTGTCATAGGAATTGCGCCACCCATTCGTCCTTGGCGCCCTCGGACGCGGCGGGGAACCCGGCTGTCGCCGCACAGGGGCACGGTTGCCTGTGAGCCACCTTGAAGCAATACATTGATTGGCGCCCTCAAGTTCCTGGCTCGCGCTCGAGTGCGATGATCTCGGTGCTCCCAAACGGTGGAACGATGACGTGGGATACAAGTGGCTTTATGGCATCGCCGCCGCCGGTGCGGTGGTCTTGTTCATACTCACGGGTGGCCGTCTGATGTTGAGTGCTATCGAGCGGCAGTTCATCTATTTCCCAACGAGGGTAGCCCGGGGACTACCGACCCCGGTAGTCCCAGCGGCAGAAGTTATCGAGGAGGTTTGGCTCGAGAGCGATGGCGGGATCCGAATCCACGGACTGTATGTAGGCGCTGAGACGGCATTCGCCGACCTTTTGTTTCTGCACGGCAACGCGGGCAACCTCTACGATCGACTGGACAACGTGAGGATGCTGGTCGAATCTGGATTCAACGTTCTGATCATCGACTATCGAGGCTACGGCAAGAGCGAGGGGCAGCCCTCGGAGGGAGGGTTGTACCAGGACGGCGAGGCCGGCTACCGGTACCTTGTCGATGAGCGTCGTGTGTCTCCCGAGCGGCTGGTGATCTTCGGTCGTTCGCTGGGATCGGCGGTAGCCATCGAACTGGCGATTCGCCACGGCTGCGCGGCTGTCGTCGTCGAGTCTGCCTTCACGTCGGCGGTGTCGCTGGGCAGGCTCCACTACGGCTGGTTGCCCGGACTGATATTGCGCGGTATGACTCAGCGCTTCGACTCGCTTTCCAAGGTGGCGCGACTGCGAGCCCCGGCCCTCTTCGTGCATGGTCGGGCCGACCGAATCGTGCCGGTGGAGATGGGTCGCCGCTTGTACGAAGCCAGCCCCGAACCGAAACGCTGGTACGAGATCCCTGACGCGGGTCACAACGATACGGTGATGATCGGTGGCCACGAGTATGTTCAGCGCTTGGCGAGCTTCGCGAAAGAGCATGTTACCGCGCAAGAATAGAACGTTCGGACTCATCATAGTCGCGCTCGTGCCGCTCATGACCGTTGCCGGTACGCCCCGCGACGTGGTCGAAGCGATAGATGTGCTGTCGTACAGCCTATCGATCGAGCTTGCATCGAACGCCGATACGATCGTGGCGCGAACGGAGATAAGGCTGACGATCGGAGCCGATGGCACGGATCAACTCCACTTCGACCTGGTCGGAATGATCGTGGATTCGACTTTGGTCGACGCGGAAGCCGCCTCGTTCCGGCAAGGGCCGACTGGCCTGGCCGTGGACATGAACCGACAGCGAGCCGTCGGCGACACGCTACGTGTGGACGTCTACTACCACGGTGCGCCCGCCGATGGCCTGATCTTTCGCAGAAACGAGTATGGACGGCCAACCGTTTTTGCCGACAACTGGCCCGCTCGAGCCCGATTCTGGTTCCCTTGTATCGACCACCCCCGTGACAAGGCAGCGGTCGAATTCCGCGTGTCCGCGCCGGCGGAGTGGAGTGTTGTGGCCAATGGGCGTCTGACGGAGACGAAAGCCCTGGGCGAAGGTCGGAAGCTGACGGTCTGGCGCGCCGAGGTGCCGATCCCCGTGTATACGATGGTCGTGGGCGCCGCCGAGATGGTCGTTCGCGAGGTCGGGACGTTCTGTGCCGACGGCCGCGAGCGTTGCGTGCCGATCATCCAGTGGTCGTTCCGGGAAGATGAAGCGCGAGCGGCGCAGTTCTTCCGACGCGCGCCGGAGGTCGTCGCCTTGTTCGACAGCCTGATCGGGCCCTACCCCTACGAAAAGCTGGCCCTCGTGCAATCGACGACGCGCTATGGGGGTATGGAGAATGCGAGTGCCATCTTCTTCAGGGAACAGTTGAGCGAGGGTCGGCGCGGCGAAGGATTGGTGGCGCACGAGATCGCTCACCAGTGGTTTGGCGATGCCGTGACCGAGCGGGAGTGGCCTCACCTCTGGCTGTCGGAAGGGTTCGCTACCTACTTCGCCAGCGTGTTCTTCGAGTTTGTCGATGGCGAGACGGCGGCGCGCGGTGATCGCGTCGATCACGAAGCGCGCTACATGGCATCGCTCGAGGACGTCCGGCGACCTATCATCGCGGCTGAGCCGGACGACCTCTTTCAGCTGCTCAACGCCAACAACTACCAGAAGGGCGCCTGGGTGCTGCACATGCTCAGGCGGCTGATCGGAGATGAGGCGTTCTTTGATGGCATTCGGCGCTACTACGCCGAGTTTCTGCACGGAACCGCGCTGAGCGCCGACCTCCGATGCGTCATGGAGGCGAGTTCGGGTGAGGACCTCGGATGGTACTTCGATCAATGGCTGCGACGGCCTGGCTACCCGGACGTCGACGTGCGGGCCCGCTGGGACGACGCGGCGCGCGTTCTGGAGCTGCGGGTCACCCAATCGCAGTCGTGGCCCTCCTTCCGTTTCCCGTTGCGCATCGATGCCGACGGTGAGGACTTCTCGTTGACGCGCACCTACTGGATCGAGGAGCGGGAGACTCGGTTCGAGTGGTCGATGCCGGGCGAGCCCGCCGCAGTGATCGTCGACCCGGAGAACGCCCTGCTCGGGCCGACGGAGGTTGTGATGGAGACCGCTGGTGAATGAACCGGCATTGTGGGGCCAGGCCCCTGGCGCCTGCCCGGAAGGGAGTGCGGTTGTACGAGGCGGCTGGCCCTCCTGGCGCCGGCTGTCGAGGGCCTGAACAGCGCACGGTGGACGATGAGTAGCGGAGCGGACGCTTACAAGAAGGAAGCGGCCGAACGTGCCGTCGAGTTGATCGAGCCCAATAGGATCGTCGGGCTGGGTCACGGCAGCACGGCGCTCTACGCGGTGCGCCGGATTGCGGCGCTGGTCGGGAATGGCGAACTGGAGGGAATCGTCGCGGTGCCGTGCTCGCGTTTCGTCGAGGCGGAGGCGCAGAGGCTGGGCATCCCGCTAACTACGCTGGAGCATCACCCCATCATCGATCTCACAATCGATGGCGCCGATGAGGTCGCGCCCAACCTGGATCTCATCAAAGGCGGTGGGGGCGCCCTGCTACGCGAGAAGGTGGTGGCCCAGGCCAGCCGGCGTGAAGTAATCGTGGTCGATGAGTCGAAGCTATCGGCGACGCTCGGCGCGAAACAGGCTGTGCCGGTCGAAGTCACGCCCTTCGGCTGGAGGCCCGAGCTGGAGTATCTGACATCGCTCGGCGCGGAAGTGGAACTGCGCCTGGAAGAGGACCAGACCCCCTTCACGACCGATCAGGACAACTATATCCTCGACGCCGACTTCGGCTCGATTAGAAACCCGGCGGCGCTCGCCGCTATCCTCGACGCCCGGGCCGGGGTCATGGGTCATGGCCTCTTCATCGGACTCGCAACCGATCTCGTTGTGGCCGGTCCCGAGGGCGTGCGGCATTGGGTAGCCGAACTGCGGGAGTGGGAGGACGCCTAGCCCGCTGCGACCGTCGCCCTGCGTGAGTCCATTTCTCAAGCTCAGGTTGAACGCGAGCCGCGAGCGAGAGAACGAAAGATGAAGTATCCCGTGGTGGCCGGCAGGAGGACGGACAGGGCGCGTCGCCCGGCCAGTCACTCCGCGCGTTTCGTAGGCATCATGTCGGCCCAGTCAGGGTCGGTCGAAATCCTGCGGGCCTCTACGCCCCACGACCCGTCGATGTTGGAAGAGCACATTACCGGGGAAGGAGCCCGGCTCACCAAAGGTAGCGCTCAGGCCTCCTCGGCCGCATGTGGCAACAGCGGGCAGCTGAAGCAGCCGCCGTAGCAGGGATCGCGAACGAACGGTTCGAGACAGCGCGGACAGACGGCGCTCACCGTGTAGGGCGTGAACTCGTATCCACAGCGCGAGCAGGTGGCGGCGGGACAGAGCTCGGGCAGATCGGTGGTTTCCACGGCTGACTTCTCGTCGTCATCGTCGCGGCGACGTCGGAGCAGCAATCCACGCTGCAGCAGTTTTCGCGCTTTCATCATGCCAACCCTATGAATGTCAGGATGCGTGCCAACAGACCGCCCACCGTGAACGCGACGACCCACGTGCCGAGCCATATGCGAAGCGCCGTGCGAGCGCCGTGCTCCTTGGCCATCACCATGATGCTGGCGACACAAGGCACAAACAGTGTGATCACCACCAGCGCGATTAACGCCTGTGCCGGGCTGAGCCCCATATCGTAGAGCCCGGCCGCGCCGAAATCGCGCCGCACCAACCCCATGACGATCGCTCGTGCCGTCTCGGCGGGCAGTTGCAGCCAGCTGACCATCAGCGGGCGCAACAGTCGCTGCCAGATCTCCAGGCCGCCCGTCACCTGCAGGACGGCGACGATCAGGGCGCCGGCGGCGAACCAAGGTGTCGCCTCCTGCATGAACCAGAAGCCCTTGGTTAGCGTCTTGCGCGCCACAGCCCTGGGCCGCGGAAGCCGCAGCGGCGGTAGCTCGATCAGCAGTGGCGTCGACTCGCCGGGCAGCGCGCGATCGAGGACCGTGCCCACGGTGATGAGCATGACGAGTATGATCGCGGCATAGGCGAACACCCAGCCACCGCCGAAGCCCGCCAGGAGGGCGGCGATGACGGCGAGCTGTGCGGAGCAGGGGATGGCGAAATTCAGAAGCGCCGTGGCGATCGTCTTCTCGCGCTTGGTCGACAGCAACCGCGTCGTGATCGTGCCCATGGTCACGCAGCCGAACCCGAGAATGATCGGGATCACGGCCCGTCCGTTCAGGCCGATGGCGCTGAGCAGTCGGTCCACCAATGTGGCGATCCGCGGTAGGAATCCAGAGTCCTCGAGCAACGCCAGCGCGAAGTAGAACGCCGCGACGAGGGGTGCCAATAGGAAGACGATGTAGGTGACCGTCATGGTGAAAAGGCCGAACTCGCCGACCAGAATTTCGCGCAGCGGGCCGCCGAGGCCGGTGGCGTCGATCAGCGAGCGGGCAAAAGGCTCCCACATCTCTTGTCCCAGGCGTGCCTCGGTGAATCCGACGAGATGCTGAGCGACCGCCACTCCCACCAGCAGGTAAATCGCGGCCAGTGACAACGCCAACATCGGGACGCCCCAGTGGAGCGTCACCGAGGCACGCTCGAGCCAATCGGCGATCCGGCGACGTTGACCCGTCTGTTGAACGACGCGGGCGTAGACCTCGTCGGCGGCGCGGCGGCGCGCGATGTCGTCATCGCTGCCGAGCGACCACGAGCTCGAGCGCGCTCGCTGGATGGCCGCTTCCAGTTCCTTCAGGCCTTCCCCAGTTACGGCCACGGTTGGCACTACCGGCACGCCGAGCTCTCGCTCCAACGACTCGGCGTCCGGCTCGACTCCCGCTTTTCGCGCTTCATCGACCAGATTGAGCGCGATGACCATGGGCACGCCGGTCTCCACTAGCTGCAGCGTGAGGAAAAGATCGCGGTCGAGGTGAGCGGCGTCGACGACGTTCACGACGATGGCCGCGCTGGCGATCAAATCGGTCGTGATCCGCTCCTCCTCGGAGTGATCACCCAGGCCATAAGTGCCGGGAGCATCGATGAGGGGCTTGCCGCGCCATCGACCGGCGAGCGCCTCGACCGTCGTGCCGGGGAAGTTCGAGACTTCCGCGTATGTGCCACTGAGGTGCGAAAAGATGGCCGATTTGCCGACGTTAGGGTTTCCCGCCAGGACGACCGAGGCCTCACCCGCCTGACGTTGAGGAGACACTATGGCACTCTGAGACGAAACGGCGCCCGGCTCGGTACCGGGGCCGTGGCATGAAGTCACAACGCGGTGACCTGGACCCGTCGCGCCAGCTCCCGTCCTATCGCCACCTGGCGGTGACGACGTTGTAGGACGATGGGGCCGAAGGGGATGCGACTGATGACTTCTACGTCGGCTCCGACCTCAAAACCGAGCCGA
>JASFMO010000077.1:0-11044 GCA_050117535.1 Gemmatimonadales bacterium
CCTCGACGGCACGCCGCCCGATCTCGACGTAGTTGTGAATCAACTGGCGTCGCTGACGCGCGGCCAGCCCGATCAACGACCGACAGGCGATTTGCTGATAGTCGATGATGTCGCGGAGTCGCCACCAACCGCCGGGCCACGGGTTGGGATAGGCGATGCCGCGCTCCGGCTGCCCCTCGACATCCTCCAATTCCTGGAAGATCGGCGAAGCGAGCCGCGCGCTGGCCGACTCGGAGAGGATTCCGATCATATTGTGTCGTGCCGGCACCGAACGAAGTCCGCCGTGCCACCAGAGATCGAACCTTTGACTGTTGACCACGCCCGACTTTCCTGCCGCCTCCAGGTCGGCTGACATCTGTATCCCAGCCAGCGATATCATCCTCACGACCAGGGGATCCAGGTTCGGGTTGACCGGATCATCGAACGGCGGAATGAAGAAGCGGGCACCGCGGTTGCCCATCTGGTGGATATCGTATACGACTTCCGGGAACCAGCGCCGGTAGAGCAGGTCGTTGACCATCTGGCTCTCGACCTGTGTCAGCATGAAGAAGTCGCGGTTGTTGTCGTGGCCGACGTAGGGGTGGTATAGCCAGGGCATCCGGCTCCCCTCGTAAGGGGTGCCCAGAGTGCGGCCATACCAGTCGACCACCATCTGCTGACCGTCGGGATTGACCGAGGGCACCAGGATCACCACGACATGCTGCAACGCCGCCTGCATCTCGGGATCGACGATCAGGCTGTAGGCCAGCTCCATCACGCCCTGGCTGGAGGCGATCTCGGTCGAGTGGATGTTGTGTGTGATGACCACGATGGCGGGTTGTGACTCGAGCAGGCGGTCGAACTCTGCGGCGTCCAGGCCTCGCGGGTCGGCCAGTCGCGCCTGATTGTCGCGGATCGTTGCTAGCCGCGCCATGTTCTCCGGACTGCTCACGATCAGGGCGAGGAAAGCTCGGCCCTGGGTCGTGCGGCCGAGCGTGTCGAGTCTTGCCGCCCGGGAGGTCGCCGCGAGCTGGCTGAGATAGCCGGCTATCGAATCCCAGCCTACGAGCTTGAAATCGGCTCCGATCGGGAAGCCGACGAAATCGGCCGGGGCGATGGGGGCCGAAGTCGGCGTCGCCGACTGTGTAATGACCGGGTCTGCCGCTTGACCGACCAACGGACTGGCGGGAACGAGGAGCGCGACCGCCGCGAGCGAGGCGGCAAAACGACGTACGTTTGGCATGCTGGGCCTTCTGGTCTGTTGTGGCGATATCCCGCTAGGCTGAGGAGCGAAACCTTACATCGGGCCGGTTCGGTGGCAAGACAACGGTTGACCGGTGGTGGCCAAGACCCGCTTCCACACATCGCCCTGGGGATCGAGTTGTTTCCGCTTTCCGGCGACCAGGCGGAGCGGTACGTGCGTGAAAGCGTGGTTCCAGTAGCCGACCATCATGTCGGTGCGGCCGGCCGTTCCCGCGTGAACGGCGTGCTGACCGAGAACCAGACAGAACGCCGAGTCCATCGAATTGGCAGGCAGGCTGCGGATCGTGTAGCTGGGGTCGATGTACTTGACTGTGGTTGGTACGCTTCGAGCGGCGAAGTGACGCTCGATCTGCTCACGCAGGTAGGAGCCAATGTCTCGGAGTCGGACGTTACCGGAGGCATCTCGCTCTTGCGCGCCGGCTTGCTCGATCAACTCCTGCCCGGCTCCCTCGGCGACGGCGACGACGGCATGGTGCCGAGCGGCCAGCCGGTTCTCGAGGGCATCCAGGAATCCCCCTTGTCCCGCGAGGATGAAGGGGACCTCCGGAACCAGGCAGAAGTTGACATCGCCGCTGGCGAGTGTGGCGTGGGCGGTGATGAAACCGGAGTGTCGGCCCATCAACTTGACGATCCCGACGCCGTTCCACGCACCGCGCGCTTCGGCGTGGGCGGCCGCGATCACCTTCCGCGCTTCCTCAACCGCCGTCGAGAAGCCGAAGCTGCGCTCGGTCCACAGCAGGTCGTTATCGATCGTTTTGGGTACGCCGACGACGCCGATGTTCAGGCCGCGGCTCGCGATCTCCGAGGCGAGCGCGGAGGCCCCACGTAGGGTTCCATCTCCGCCGATGACAAAGAGGATCCCGACGCCGGACTTCGCGAGCGTGTCGACCATAGCTCCTAGGTCCTGAGGGCCGCGGGAGCTGCCCAGAAGTGTGCCCCCGTGGAGATGGGTATTCTCGACACGCTCGGGGTGGAGCAGCACGGGCTCGCGGGGTGGGTTGGCGGCCAGTCCGGCGTAGCCGTAGCGAAAACCGATGATGTGGCGCACGCCGTAGGCGTAGGTGAGCGTATGCACGATTGAGCGGATCACGTCGTTGATGCCGGGACACAGACCGCCGCACGTGACGATCCCACAGGTGAGGCTTTCGGTGTTGAACGCGATCCGGGCGCGCGGTCCAGCGGGCTCGAAAGAGGGGACCTCGCTCCCGGCGACGCGGTAGCGGTCCAGCTGCCGGGTGCGCGCCACGAGGATGACTCGATCCGCATCGTCGACGAATGTCGTGCCACGGACGGCCAGCGGGGAAACATATTCGGCCGGTCGCAGCTGCGAGATGACAAGCTCTTCGGGGTTCGGTAAATCTTCCGAGGTGCTGGAGTAAGCTCCTAACTCATCCATGGCGTATAGCAAGTCTTGGGTGACAGGGCGGCCCGCGGCCGTGGTTGCACGCTGTAGAATAGAAGAATCCGAGCGCGTTAACCACAGCCGCGGGGCGATGGAGCGTTGGGTGGTGGGGTCGCGGCCTCCTGGCTATCCTCGCCAACGCCGCCGGACGGCGAGCTGGTGCTCGCTGGGCTCGTCCAGCTCCTCGAGGCGGTACAGCGGCCAGGTGCGGACCCCGAGGGTCACGCTGAGCGTTTTCTCTTGGCCGAACCGCGAGACCAGGACATCGACGCTCTCGCCGGGCCTACGCTGCCGCAGCGCACTCACGAAGGACTGATATGAAGTGACCGGAATGCCGCCGATCGCCAGGATCTCGTCACCGTAGTTGAGGCCGTACTCCCAAGCCGGCGATCCGCGGGCGACTTCGGTAACCTGGATGCCGTCCTCCAAGGCTCGAGTCCCGACGCCCAAGAATCCCGTGCTGTCGCGTGCCTGGGTCGCGTGTTCATCGATAACCAGTCGGTAGCCTGCCAAGGCGAAGAAATACTCGAAGGGGATCTCGTCAGTCCCGTACACGTAGCGGGCGAAGAAGTCGGTGAACGATCCACCGGCCACTTCCTCGCAGACTTGGCGAATCCCGTCGGAGTCGAACGCGGCACCTCGGTCGCGAGTGCTCACCCACATCGAGCGAAGTACATCATCCACGCCCTTCGCGCCGCCGGTGCGGTTGGCGATCTCAAGCTCGAGCAAGTTCGCGATGACCTGGCCTTTAAAGTAGTAGTTGGTTCTGTAGTTGTCGGTGCTCTCGTCGCCGCGGTAGAGATGTATCCAGGCATTAAAGCTGGCATCAGCGGCGCTCTGGTTGTAGTGACCGGGCGTGCTGCGATACTGCGCGACCCAGTCGGTCGGATCGTCCAGCGAATCTATGAGCCCGGCGCGGTACAGAATCCGGTCGCCGTAGTATGACGTGAAGCCCTCATAGAACCAGAGCGCGTCTGTGTAGTTCTCCATCTCGTAGTCGTAAGGCCGGAAGGCGGGAGGTTGTATTCGCTTCACATTCCAGGCGTGAAAGAACTCGTGCGCGGTGACGCCGAGTATCGCTTGGTGCGCACGCTCGTTGCGGAAGTCCAGCTGGCCCAGCCCGATGGTCGTACCGTTCGCGTGCTCGATTCCGCCGCCACCCGTCAGCGTGGTGAAGACGAACGCGTACCTGTCATAAGGCAGCCCGCCAAACATCTCCGAGCAAACGGCAACAATCTTGGCAAACTCGTCCCGCAACTGCTCTAGGTCGGCATTGTGCGGTCCCAGAATGGCGATCAGATGCGGTATGCCATCGACTTCGAACTCTATCGACACAAAGTCGCCGATCAGCATCGGCGTGTCGATCAACTGGTGATAGGACGGGGCGGAGACCTGGTAGGGGCTCTCACCGGTCGGGGCGATGCCGCCGTCGATGCTCCAACCGGCGGGCAGGTCAAAGGCCACAGACGTGGGGCCGTCGGTGGCGCCGACGACGTGCATGAAGAGGCTCGGTCCCAGGATGTGGCCTCCCGCGTCGTTCACGAAGGACCAGCGAATCCCGGGTTCGCGCGCATAGACGTCGTAGTCGATCACGACGTTCGCGGCACCATCGGTGTCGATACGCCATGTGTTCTTGTCCAGCTTGCGCCATGCGAGCGGTTTGCCGGCGGCATCGGCAGCCGCGAAACGCACGATGTGGCGCTCGTACTCGCGCACCAGATAAGACCCCGGCGTCCAAACCGGCATCGACGCATCGAAGCTGCCGCTGGCCACACCGCTGACTCGCATCTCGACGGCAAAGATGTGGGTATGCGGCCGGGGAACAGAGACGACGTAGTTGACGGTAGGCCCGGCTGTGGCTTGCTCGGCCGACCATGACGTGAGGTTCGGGCCCCCTAGCGATAGGGCCACCGCAAACTGGAGGGTTTGAATCAGCGTCACCATCAGAGCTCTCCGGTTGGCTGGCTTAGCGAGGAGGTGCCGGGCCTGATCCGAAAACTCGCGTTTGGGCGGTAGACACGCGACGTTCGTTTGGGTCTAGCCCGAATGCGTCGGAGTGGGCGGCACCTGGGTGGGGCCGAGCGGTCGCCACCGCTCTCAGAGGTTAGACGGATACGCGACGGCAACGGTTGGCATCGTGGTCTGCGGTGGGGTTTCAATGGGCCCGCTTGGAGAAGAAGAAAGGGGCGCTCCAAGGCGCCCCTCGCTATCAGCGTTCGTCGTCCCGCGGGGTCTAGGCGGCCGAGAAACTCGCCAGCGCGTTGCCTTTGTCGCCTTCCCGCAGCTCTTTCAAAGCCCGGTCTCGCAACTGCCGCACGCGCTCCCGCGTGATACCCAGCTTCTGGCCGATCTCCTCGAGCGTATGCTCACGACCGTCGCCCAGGCCGTAGTACAGCCGCAAGACCAGCGCATCGCGCTCGCGCAGAGTACTGAGCGCGTCGTCGATCTGCTCGCGAAGCAACCGGTCCTCGACCTCGGTGACCGCGGTCGTGGCTTCTTCGCTCACGAAGCGCTCGACCAGACTGCTGTCCTCGCTGTCGCCGATGGGCGCGTCGAGACGAACCTCGCCGGCATTCAACGCCTCGAGCATCTCCACCGTCTGCGGGTTCATCTCGAGGTGCCGCGCGATCTCCTCGCTCGTCGGCTCGCGGTCGAAGGTCACCTTCAATGTCTGCCGCGCCTTGAGAATTTTGGACAGCTCGGCGGCCCGGTTCAACGGTACACGAACCGACCGGCCGTGATGAGCCAGAGCGGAGAGAATAGCCTGACGGATCCACCACACGGCGTAGCTGATGAACTTGACGCCCTGGTCCGGATCGAACTTGATCGCGGCGGTCACCAACCCGAGGTTGCCCTGCTGGATCAGATCGCTCAGGGGCAGCCCGCGACCCTGGTATTTTTTGGCGACCGAGATGACGAATCGCAGGTTGGCCTTGCAGAGCGCTTGGATTGCCCGAGTGTCGCCCTTTTGCGCTTTCCGAGCGAGGCGAATCTCCTCTGCGGGCGTGATCAGCTCGTGCTGACTGACATCCTGCAAGTACTGATCGAGAGCGGAATCATCCCCCGCCACCCGGCTCTTGAGGGCCTGGCTGGCCAAGCGCTTCGCCCTGGTCGACTCCCGATCCATGATCATAGGCCTTGTCTGTTCTCCGCCAGTCGATCTTGCTGTGCTATACTACGCCCCGCTGAAACGAAAGTGCCCGGAGAGGACTCGAACAATGTCCATCCGGGATGAGAGCTAGACTACAAACGAGCCTCCCACCTCGGCCTCGGGCCAGCGCCGACGTTTAACACTACTGGGACTCAAAATGTTCCGTCGGACCCATGGGGGTGGGCAACCCTTCAAACTACACGAGGATTGGCCTTTGTCAATAGGCGGAGGCGCCACGTTCTGGCGGCGGGTTCAGCTCCAGCGGAAGACTTTCAAGGCCAGAGCGAAACTCAGGCTGCCCCACGCGCCGACGATTGCCAACCGGCCCAGGTTCGCCGTCAGCGGCGCCCCGTCGATCATCACCGAACGGAGGGCGTCCAAGAGCGGGGTCAGGGGCAGGGCCTGAATGAAGGGGTGGAGGGCCTCGGGGAAGTTGGCGTAGGAGAAGAAGACGCCGGAAAAGATCCACATGGGGAGCATGACGAAGTTCATGATCCCTGATACCCCCTCCACCGTTTGAGCGCGACTGGCCGTGAGCAAGCCGAGACCAGCGAAGGCGAGGGCGCCGAAGACGGAGACGATCAGCAGGTCGAGGATCGAGCCGTGCACGCGGACGTCGAACACGATCCATCCGAACCCGACCAACGCGGCGACCTCGAGGATCATGAAGACGAAGCGTGAGAGGATGTACGACAGCAGATAGTGACTGCGTCGCATCGGCGTAGCCAGAAGCCGCTTCAGCAGTTTCCGGCGTCTGGCCTGAACGATATTGAAACCGATCCCCCACATCCCGCTGCCCATCAGGTTCAGGCCCAGCAGTCCCGGGATGAGGAAGTCGATGTAGCGCGAGCCGGGCTCGGTCAGATGCTGCTCACGAACCGACCGGACATCGCGACGACCGGCTGCCCGCTGGATTGCGTCGTCGACGGTCCTGCGGGCCAAACGGCTTTCGCTCCGCGTCGGGTCGAACACGTACGTCACGGAGTCGCCGGGTAGGACGACCAGTGCGAGCTTGCCGGTTCGCAGCTCTTCATGGGCCAGGTCAGGCGCCAAAACGCGGACTCGAAACTGCGGAAGTGTATCGAGCGTTGCCGCCAAGGCCGTCGCTCCGACTTCGTCCGCGACGGCGATGCGCAACGACTCGGCGGGACGGTTCCGGAAGGCGATTCCGAGGCCGAGGGCGAGAAGGACGGGAAAGACGAATACCCAGAAGATGGCCTCGGGCTCGCGGACGAACTCGAGAACGCGGGCTCGCGTCAGCTCGCGCAGCGGGGTCGGGGACCTAGCCATCTCGCAGATGTCGTCCGGTCAGCGCGACGAAGACGTCCTCCAAGCTGGCGTGATGCGTCGTCAGCTTCGCCAGCGCAAGGTCGTGCTGGCGTAGCGTGGAAAGCAGCGCAGGCACCGTCCGATGGACTTCCTCGACCGTGAGTAGGATGCCCGACCGCTCGCGCCGGACATTCTGAACGCCGGGGAGACGCTTGAGCCGCGCGTCCAGTGCGGGGTCATCGCCCTCGAGAGCGATCTCCACCACGTGCTCGGCTCCCAACGTGGCGATGAGCTCGCTGGGTGTGCCGAGCGCGATCACGCGGCCATGGTCTACGATCGCCACCCGGTCGCACAGTCGGTGTGCTTCTTCCATGTAATGGGTGGTGAGAAGAACCGTGCCGCCGTCTTGCTTGAAATCGAGCACGATGTCCCAGAGCTGTCGACGCGATTGCGGGTCGAGGCCGGTCGTGGGTTCATCCAGAAACAAGAGATCTGGGTGGCTGACCAGCGCGCAGGCGATCGCCAACCGTTGCTGCTGACCGCCCGAGAGCTTCGAGACCCACGCCCCACGCTTCTCTTCCAGCTCGACGAGCCTCAAGACTTCGTCGACTTCACGCCCGCGAGTGAAAAAGCTGCGAAACAGCCGCAGCGTCTCCCCGACGGTCAGTTTCTCGGCCAACAGCGTTTCCTGTAGCTGCACGCCGAGACGCTGGCGAAGTTCGCGGTCGTCTTGTCCCCACCGCATACCCAAGATCTCGAGCTCGCCCGCGTCGGGCTCGAGCAGGCCCTCGAGGATTTCTACGGTGGTGGTCTTTCCGGCGCCGTTGGGCCCGAGCAGGCCGAAGCACTCGCCTTCGAGCACCTCGAGGTCGAGGCCGTCCACCGCGACGACATCGCCGTATCGTTTCTTCAGTCCCCGGCAACGGACCGCGACCGCTGGATCGGCTCTCATATCTTCGATCCTTGTCGCCGGGCCCCGCGGTCGCCGGACGAGACGCGAGCGGTTATTGATCGTCGACGCCGACCAACTCCACGTCGAAGATTAGCGTCGAGCTCGGGGGTATGACCGGCGGGCGGCCCTGCGCCCCGTAGGCAATGTCCGGCGGAAGGATGATCCGCCACCTGTCGCCGACACGCATCATTCCAACGGCCTCATCCCAGCCCGGGATCACGTGCCCGGTCCCGACCGGGAAACGGATCGGCTGATTACGGTCGACCGAGCTGTCGAATTTGGTCCCATCGGTCAGCCAACCGGTATAGTGGACGCTGACGACTTTGCCCTGTTCCGCCTGCGTCCCCTCGCCAGACTGGAGGACGATGTACTGAAGGCCACTCGAGGTAGCGATGGTGTCGCCGGTCACCGGCGGCGGCGCGCTGGGTTGACTTGAAGGTTGGCTCACGGCGGTCTCCTCTCCGCTCTGCTGTGCCTGACGTTCTGAGGAACAGGCCACCGCCGTGGCCAACGCGAGGACAAGAATTGGTAGACTCCGCAACACTTTGTTCTCCTGTCACCGTACTGTTGTAGGTAGAGCGCGGCCGAGCCGAGCTGCGCGGCGGCGCCGAGACCCGCTGTGCGTTGAAGCACAGAAGCGAGGTCGAGCACGACCCCGCAGTGGTGCCAGAGACTATAGTCTAGCTGCGGGACTCGCAACCGGTGGGCGGTTGACAGGGCCACGGCAACCGGCTTCGATTGGGACGGTCAAAAACAGCCGGATCATGGGCGGCCGCCAGCTCTGAATGCGGACAAGTTCATCAAACCGGTCGCGCACGGAATCCGTGTTTCCGCATGCATAGAAAAGGTCTGAGATGAAACGCGCACTACTAACGGGCACTCTGTTCGTCCTTGGCGCCGGCCTCTCCGGCGATGGCATAGCCCAGCAAGACGACATCGGTTGGCCACGAGAGCTGACGCACGCCGGTTACCTGATCGTCCTTTACCAGCCGCAGTTGGAGACCTTCGAGGGCGATAGACTGACGGGGCGCGCCGCGGTGTCCGTGACGCCGGACGGCAGCGATCAGATGGTTTTCGGCGCGGTCTGGATCGAGTCGTATGTCGAGACGGATCGTGATGCGCGCACGGTGACGGTCATGGATGTCGAGATTCCGCGCGTCCGGTTCCCGAACGCCAGCGAGGAGGAGGAGCGCCAGTTGGCCGAGCTGCTGGCGCGGGAAATGGAGACGTGGGATCTGGTGATCTCGCTGGACCGAATACTGACCGGATTGGAGCTGGTCGAGCAAGAGCGAGCGGCTGCGGAGGGGCTGGCCACCGATCCGCCGAATATCCTCTTCACCACGGAACCGTCGATCCTCGTTACGCTGGACGGCAAGCCCGTGCTCCACGATATCGAGAACACAGACCTGCAGCGCGTTGTTAACACGCCCTACATAATCGTCTTCGACCAGGATCCTTGGGGCTACTACCTATTTGCGGGCGAGCAAAGTTGGTTCACCGCGACCGACGTCATGGGGCCGTGGGAGCTGGCGGAACGGGTGCCGGCCGACGTGGCGGCGCTCATTCCACCGGACAGCGCAGCCACCGAGGCGGAGGCCGAGGGCGAAGCGGAGGGGGAGCTCGAGCCCGTCGATATCGAGGAAGTTCGTATCATCGTCGTCACGGAGCCGACGGAGTTGATTATCTCCAATGGCCCACCCAGTTACGCATCCGTCTCCGGCACGGATCTCATCTACGTGAGCAACACGGAGAGCGATGTCTTCCTGAACATCGAAACGCAGGAATACTACGTCGTCCTCACCGGCCGCTGGTACAAGAGCGAAGCTCTGGATGGGCCGTGGTCGTATGTCGCCTCCGACTCGTTGCCGGAAGATTTCGCGAAGATACCGCCCGAGTCGGCGAGGGGTAGCGTGCTGGTCTACGTGGCGGGCACGGAGGAAGCCTTCGACGCGGTACTCGACAACTCGATACCGGAGACGGCGGCGGTGAAACGAGATGGGACATTGGATGTCACGTACGATGGCGAGCCTCGGTTCCAGGAGATCGAGGGGACCGAGATGCGATACGCGGTGAACACAGGGTACCAGATCCTGGAGATCGATGGCAGGTACTACGCCTGCGATCAGGGCGCCTGGTACGAGGCCGATGACGCCCAGGGGCCGTTCGTGGTGGCGGTCGCCGTGCCCGACGATGTGCAGGAGATTCCCCCCGAGAACCCGAATTACAACGTCAAGTACGTCTACGTCTACGACTCGACACCGGAGGTCGTCTACGTTGGCTATACGCCTGGGTACACCTCCAGCTACATCTACGGGCCGACGGTTGTCTACGGTACCGGATACTGGTACCGGCCGTGGGTCAGTCCCTACTACTACTACCCCCGCCCCGTGACCTATGGGTTCCGCGTATCGTATAACCCGTGGTACGGCTGGAGCTTCGGGTTCGGCTACAACTACGGACCGTTTCACTTCGGCTTCTCGACCCGGCCCTCCTACTGGTATCGTCCCCCCGGTTGGTGGGGCCCGGCCGGCTATCGCCATGGCTACTATCGTGGCTTCAATCGCGGCTACGGGGCCGGTTATCGGGCCGGTTATCGGGCCGGTCGCTACGCGAGCCAGCCGTCGCCCAGCCTCTACAATCGGCCGGGCAATGCTACGCGCAATGTCGACCGGGCAACGGCACGGTCGCAGTTGGCGGAGCGAAGCCGCGCGCGGCCGCAGACCCGGGAACGACCCGCGCCAGGCCAGCGACCCACGACGGGACAACGACCGGAAGCCGGTCAGCGACCTCAGCAGCGCCCGAGCACGCAGGAGCGGCAACGGCCCCAGCCGTCGCAGGGCCGGCAAAACGATGTGTTCACGGATCGCAGCGGCAACGTCTACCGCCGCAACCAGGACGGTAGCTGGCAGGAGCGCAGCCGTGACGGGTGGAGTTCGACGGATCGTTCTCGTGCTCAGACGCAGCAGCGCAACGTGACGCGTCCGGGAGCCAGTCCGGGTCAGTCGAACCTCAACCGCGACTATCAGGC
>JASFMO010000078.1:0-10786 GCA_050117535.1 Gemmatimonadales bacterium
CCCAACCGCCGCGCGGCGGCTGTCGCGGCAGACCCCTCCGGGCGATGGTTCGACCCAACCGTCGGGGTGGGCGTCGATGACAGGGCAGTGCGCAGTTGGGCCGGCGGGATAACGCAGTCGACAGCTCTCTGATTGGCGGCCCACCATGTTCGCCAAGTCCGCGTCAGAATCCCGACGACTGCTTTGGGTTGATGGTTCGAGCCACTTCCAAGCTGCCGTCGTGTCCGGAACCGTCAAGCAGTCTCTTGTCATGAGGTCTACTGTCCGTGAACCGTAGCGAAGCATCGTTCGCCTGTTTGTCGGCGGTTTTGCTCGAGCCCTCGAGGGTGGCGTTAGTCGGCGCTTGACGCGGGGCACATGGTCAGTTTCTGTTGGCACCATGCCTGACCTTTTCTCGATCCGGGCGGTCACGTTCAACGCTTGGGCCCTCCCGGTCACCATTCCGTCGCAGCAGAAGCGACGCCGCCTGAGTCGCCTGCCGGCGGCGCTCGCGGCGTTGGACGCGGACCTCATCGTGCTGCAGGAGCTGTTCGATGTGCGGGCGCGACGCCGCCTGTTGGGCGAGCTGTGTCCGCCCTACGCCGCGGCGCCTGCGAAGAACGCGGGTCGACGGATACTGGGGCTGGTGCCCGCCGACACGACGGGCGGTCTGCTGGTGCTCTCGCGGCTTCCCATCGCGGGCAGTCGCTTCGTTCCTCACACGCTCGGTCACGGCACGAAGGTCGACGAGCGCTTGGGGCGCAAGGGCGCGATGATCGTTCATGTCGAAACGCCCGTCGGCCGCTTGACCGTCTTCGCGGTTCACCTCTATGCTGGGACGAAGCCGAAGGACACCAGGATACGCCTGGCCCAGCTCGCGCCGTTGCTGGAAGTCCTGGAGGACGAGGCGGCGGGAGGTCCCGTACTGATGGCGGGCGACATCAACACATCTCCAACGGTCGACTACCCAAAGCCGCCCGGTCGCGCGAACCCTCTGGCGCCGGAGTACGCCGCACTGGTGGACGCTGGCTTCGTCGATCCGCTGCCACCGAACCCGACGCCCGTGACCCGGTCCGCGACGTGGGTGCCCAGCCGCAATAGGTATGCGGCGCTTGCCTATCAGGAGACCAGGACCGACGAGCGGTACGACTACGTGATGGTTCGGCCCGGCACGGCGCACGCGTGGACCCTGCGAGAGGCGCGCACGGTGATCGACGCGCCGGATGCCTATCTGTCGGACCACGTCGGCGTATTGACGGACCTCGACCTCGTGGCGCGGCCGACAACGGAGGCTGCGGCGCGTTCGTCCGGTTGACCGCGCTCGATCCATAGCGGCATATTGCGGCGATCGCCGCGCTTGGCCCCTCCCATGCACCGGAGGTGCGCCAATGTCCTCAAGTTCCCGCTTCGTCCGACCCGTTCGTCTCGTTGCGCTCGCGCTGGTGCCCGTCATAGGCCTGCTCGGCGCCTGCGGTGAGCGGCCGCAGCCGCCCGACTCGTTCGCGGTGTCCGCCGCCACGTTCCCCGATAGCGTCGTCGTCGCCTGGCCCGCGCTGGCGAACGTCGACTCGTTTCGCGCCGATCTGACCGGTGACGTGACGCTAACGAAGTGGGTGGGGCCCGATGCGACGGAGGCGGTCTTCACACTCGCGGACGGCGTCGAAGCGGGAGCCGGGTACACCGCCGCCGTCGTCGCCGTCAACGCCGGCGGAGAAACCGCCGGCGAGAACCAGCCGAGCCTGACGGCGAATGGCTTCCCGTGGGACGAATGGTATCCGACCAGCTTGCACGCGACGGGGCAAGGTTTGCAGACCTTCTATAGCGCCACCAACAATGGCCTCGAGCAGTTCGCGAATGTCCCCTACTGGGAGCTGGCGTGTAAGAACTGCCACGCACCGAGCATCACGGGAGCCTGCATGAGCTGTCACGACACGGCGGAGCCAACGCTCGGCGCACAGGTGGATGACGGTGTGGCCGAGGGGCAGGCGTGCGCGGGCTGTCACGGCCGACAGGCGGCCGAGATCGCGGCCGGCTTCAGCGATGTGCACCGCGACGCCGGCATGACGTGCATGGACTGTCATACGCTGGGCGATGTGATGGGGGATGGGGTCCCCTACGTCTCGAAGCACGAGGCGGGCGCCATCGACGTGCGGTGCGAGAATTGCCACGCGAGCCCGCCGGACAATCCCTATCATGCCGGACACGCCGAAAGTGTGGACTGCAGCGCGTGCCACATGCAGGGACTGATCACTTGCTACAACTGCCACTACCAGACCGATCTTCCCGAGGGCGCATCGCAGCTGCTGACGCAAGTGCGGGACTGGCGACTCCTGGTCAACCGGCGGGGGAAGGTCCACCCGGCCAACCTGCAGTCGATGATCTACCAGGGGAACAAGCTGCTGCTCATGGCGCCCGGCTACGGCCACACGATCGCACGCAACGCGGTCTCGGGCTGCGGCGATTGCCATGCCAACTCGAATGTCCTGGATCTCGACGACGACAGCGTGCTCGTGGTGGCTGGGTTCGATGGCGCCGGAAGCGTGAAGACGGCGCAGGGCTACGTGCCGATTCCCTTCAACTTCGAGACGGCCCTCGCCTTCGACTTCCTCGTCTATGACGCGGAGACCGAAGCGTGGTCGCTCCTCTCGCGTGGGCAGGACGTGACGCAGTTCATGTTCGCCCAGCCGCTGAGCGATGAGCAGCTGAAGAAGCTTAGGCAGGCGGCCGTCGCGCCCGAGTGACCGATTAGGGACTTGGCCGAGTGTTCGGCGGCGGCCGCCCAACAGAGACGGTCGCCGCCGGTTCGTATGAGAATGGGGAGCCCGAGGCGGGTTCAGGAGTCTTCCCAAGCGCTAATCCTCAGCTCCTCCAGGAAGCCGGCATCCACCCAGTAGATGTCCGACTTGCCGTTGCCCGAGTTGTCGACCCTCTGCCGAATGTAGTCATAGCTGAGTGTGTCGGGGACTTCGGACCAGGGGGTACGGCGCGAGGACATGAAGAAGAAGTACTTTCCATCCGGTGAAACGTAAGGCGAAAACTCGGCGCCCGTCGGCATGTTGATGCGATCGCCCAGGTTGATGGGCTCGCTCCATTCGTCGGCTTCGTTGCGGAACACGACGTAGTAGTCGGTGCCGCCGAAGCTGTCCTCCCGACCGGCGACGGGAACGATGATGAAACTCTCGTCGGGGTCGATGAAGGCGTTGTACTGCGCGCTGGTCGAGTTCACCTGCGGCGGTAGCCGCTCGGCTTCGGCGTAGCGGCCGTCGACGAGGCGCGACCTGTAGATATAGCTGGCGCGCGTCTCCGGGTTAGAGCGCGTGAAGTAGATCGTCCCGTCACGCGTGACGGAGGGAAAGAACTCGGAGCTGTCCGTGTTGACGGGAGGGCCGAGGTTGTAGGGCTCGCCCCAATCGTCACCGACCCGGTCGACGACCCAGATATCCTGGTGCGCCCAACGGCCTCGTTCGTCGGGTTCTAGCGTCACGCCGTCGGGCCGACGGTCCGATAGGAAGAACATCTTCTGTCCGTCGGGCGCGATGTGCGGCTCGATCTCCTGATGCGCGGCATCGGCGGAGAACGGTGCCACGGCGGGCTTCGTCCAGCGACCGTCCACCAGCTTGGATTGCAGGACGACCGAGAAACCGGCCTCCATGACGCAGAAGTACATCTCCTCGCCATCGGGTGTCATGGCGATATCGCGCGTATACAACCCCGTCGAAACGATTCCGGGCGCGAACAGTTCTGGCTCGTCACCCGGCTCGACCTGTCCCAGATAGGGGCCCATCAGGTCGGGGAAGCCTGTTTCCTGTGTGGCCGGCTGCGGCGCGCAAGCCGTGACCGTCGCCACGAAGGTCAGCAGCGTAGCGGCGGCACTCGTCTGCCCGATCGTCATCATGTTAGCGCTCTCCCGGTTTGCAGGCGCTGGCGACCCGCCAGCGTGTGTCTGGTGGGGCGTGAGGCTCTGAGAAACTTAGACGATTGACGGAGTTGAAGGGATGCTTGTCGGATTCGGCGTGCTCGACGGCAGAGGAGAGAGTCGCTAGATGATGCTGCGGGCTTTAGCCTTGGCGCGCTTTGCCTTGCCCCGGCGCACGCGCTGCTTGAAGGTCTGATACCAGGGAAGATCGGCTGACGGTCCCTGGATGCGTCCGTTGTCGACGAAGAAGCCGGTGTTGCCTTCCATCGCCGAGTAGATCTGATCTCGGTAGATCCAGTGCCGCGTGTAACCCTGCGGGCCGACGATCTGTCGGCGGCGGTCGATTCGATAGCCCGTATAGCCGGTCGAACCGTAAATCGACGAGTTCTTGATCCAGAAACCGGTGTCCATCTTACAGATTTGACTTCGGGCGGGAGATCGGTGGAGTCTGACCGGCGCTGCTGCCGGGCGGAACGGTTCTATTCGCCCGTCATGCAAGGACCAAACCCGATCGAGTCGCGACGGTCGTTCGGTCTAAGTTGTTACCAGATTAGTAGTTGGAGGGATAGGGCTCGTGGTGGACCCGGCCGGGACTGTCGGCAAGATGCAGCAACGCATGCAATCTGCCGACCCGCCGGCGCTGCCGGGGCTCGGCCCGCCCATCAGTTCTTCTCCAGGAAGTCGAGCAGCACCGCGGCCATGGCCGTGGCACCGATGAAGATGGCGCCCTCGTCGGCGACGAAGTCGGGACTGTGCGGCATGCCGACGTAGCCCAACTCGGCGCTTGAAACGCCCAACCAGTACATGGCGCCGGGAACGAGTTGCTGGAAGAAGGCGAAGTCCTCGCCGAAGTACGGAGTGACGCGGTTGATCTCGATCAGGTTCTCGGTTCCCACAACGGAGCGAATCGCACTCAATGTGCTGCGTACGAGGCCGGGGTCGTTGACCATGTCGGGTAAGACTTGGTCCTGGTAGAGCAGTTCGTAGGAAACCCCTTGGATGTCGATGTCGGCTAGCCCGCGCTCGATCGCTTGGCGCGCTCGCGCCCCCGCTTCCGGGCTGCCGGCCCGGACCATGCCGGTCACCGCCCATTCCCCGTTTTCGGGGAGCGGGCGTGGGCTGCCCACCATGGCAGAAATGTAGCCTTCGGGAGCGACAGCGTCCCCGGTGCTGGATCCGGCGATCGTCCGGGCGTAGGCGCGTGCGGCCGCCTCTAGATCTCCGGTGCCGCGTACGGTCACGCTGACGCGATCCAACCCTGGCAGCGCGAGGCCCTCGACGCTACCGATCTGGCCGACCTCGAGGGGGGCGGAGTGAACGGCGAATATTGCCGTCGGCGTCGGGTCGTCGAGCGCGCCGGCTTCGATCATCGCTTTGGCGCCTTGGATGTTTTCCTCGGCGGGTTGGAAGATGAAGACGACCGTTCCGGGAAGCTCGGCGCGGATCGATGCGAGACCCTCGGCGATGCCGAGCGCCACGGTCGTGTGGATGTCGTGTCCGCAGATGTGGCGGACGTCCGGGTTCTGGGAAGCGAAGGGTACGGGATCGGGCGCGTTGGAGTAGACCGCATCCATGTCGGCCCGGTAGGCGACCACACCACCCGGTTGGCCGCCCTCGAGAATGCCGACGACGCCGTGTCCCCCGATGCCGGTGCGGACCTCCAGACCGAGGGCGCTCAAGCGTTCGGCGACGATCGCGGCGGTTCGGCGCTCCTGCCCGGAGACCTCGGGGTGCCGGTGGATATCGCGCCGCACCTCGATGAGGTCTTCGCGGACGCCCTGCAGATGTCGTTCGATGTGTTTCACGAGCGACGGGTCCTGGGCGCGTGCGGCGGGTCCGCTCGAGCCGGCGGCGAGCATGGCGAATAGAGCGACAGCGATGGCCTTCTGGAGTGTGGTCATCATTCAGCCTCGATCGATTGAAGTCGGGCGACACTACGATCCCATCCATCCGCTGGTTTCGTTGCCGCGATCGGACTTGGCGTCTTTGTTTGAGCACTTTGGGTCGGCCATCGGCCGGCCCTCGAGCGTCTCACTTGCGCCGGCCGCGGTGTGTGGCAACGTTGTGACCCTGCCACCGTGAGATAGCCCCGAGAATCGGATCCTGCATGAGCGACGCCTCCAAAACGACGTTCGCGCGCGACTTGGGCCTGTTCGACGCCACGATGATCGGCGTCGGCGCCATGATCGGAGCCGGGATATTCGTCCTGACGGGGATCGCGGCTGGCGAGTCGGGCCCGGCCTCGCTGCTGGCCTTCGCGCTCAACGGAGTCGTCACGTTGCTGACGGCGTTCGCGTACGCCGAGCTCGCCTCCGCCATTCCGCGTGCGGGGGGTGGATACTCGTTCGTGCGGATGGCGTTTCCTGGCGCGTTGGGATTCACAGCGGGCTGGATGCTGTGGTTTGCGTACACGGTGGCGTGCAGCCTGTACGCTCTCGGCTTTGCTGGCTACTTCTGGGAGTTCTTCCACAAGTACACGCCGGCCATAACGGTGAGCCTTTTTGGGCTCGTCGGCCAGCAGATCCCGATCCTCATCGTCACGTTGCTGATCGGGCTCGCCTTCATACGGCTCAACATTCGCGGCGCGGAAGTCACCGGCCGGACAGAGAACGCTCTGACGCTGGCGAAGTTGGGTGTACTGGGGATCTTCATCGTCTTTGGAATCAAGCAGATCTTTGCCGAGCCCGCGCAGGCGGTGGATAGCTTCAAGCCGTTCTTTCCCCTCGGTGCCGGAGGGGTGCTGGTGGCGATGGGCCTGACGTTCATCGCGTTCGAGGGCTACGACCTCATCGCGACGGTCGCGGAGGAGATCAAGGAGCCGGAAAAGAACATCCCGCGCGCTACGTTTATCGCGTTGGCGGTCACGGTAACGATGTACCTGCTGATCCTGGTTGTCTCGCTGGGTGCGGTGAGCGCCGGCGACACACCATCCTGGCAGTTCCTGGGCCAATACAAGGAGACGGCGATCGTTCGAGCGGCGGAAGACTTCATGCCGGCGTTCGGCGTGATGGTCATCGTCATCGGCGGCCTGCTGTCGACGATGTCGGCGCTAAACGCGACGGTCCTGGCCAGCTCGCGGGTGGCCTTCTCGATGGCGCGCGACAATTGGCTGCCGCGGGAGCTGGCGAAGATCCACCCGGAGCGCCGCACGCCGGGCGCGGCGATCGTCGTAACGGGCATCATACTGCTGGCGATGGCGCTGACCCTCCCCATCGAGGCTGTCGGTTCGGCGGCCAGTCTCATCTTTCTGCTGACATTCGCATTGGTGAACCTCGCCGTCATCGCGCTGCGCCGCAAAATGCCGGAGCTGGACCGGACCTACAAAGTGCCGTTCTATCCGTTGACCCCGATCCTCGGCATGTCGCTCAACGTCTTTCTCGCGCTGTATCAGTTCAAATTCCAGCCGATCGCCTGGTACGTAACCGCCGGTTGGGTCGTGCTCGGGCTGCTGGTCTACTTCGGGTACTTCGAGAAGCTGGCCGCGGGGGTCGAACCACAGGTGCTGATCCCCAGCAAGCGACCGCTGGAGGAAAGACCTGATTACTCGGTCGTCGTGACGCTGCACAATCCGGACAACATCGACACGCTGCTGGACTTCGCCGGACCCATCGCGCAGGCTCGAGGCCGGCGGCTCGTCGCGATCACGGTCCTCGAGGTACCGCGTCAGCTGCCGATCCACGAAGGGATTCGGTTGACGCATCACCGCGAACCTCTGCTGAGACAGGCCGAAGAGTACGCGGCTCGGCACGGCCTGAAGATCGAAACCGACCTCGTGATCGCGCACCACGCGCATCAGGGGATTCTCGAGGCGGCCGATCGTCACCGGGCGGACGTACTGATGATGGGGTGGAAAGGCTATACGGACACGCGCGACCGCATTTTCGGAGAAGTCACAGACCAGGTCATTCGACAAGCGCCGTGCGACCTGCTCGTGCTGAAGATCGCCGGTGAGGACGGGTTCAGGCGTTGTCTATTCCCGACAGCGGGAGGGCCGCACGCTCGGCTGGCCGCGGACCTTCTGAACGTGTTGGGCCAGGCCCTCGAGCTGGAGGTGACGGCGGGTTATGTCGTTCCGCCTGACGCGTCGCCGACCCAGCGCGCCGAGGCCGAACGCTGGGTCGAGAAGACGCTCACACATGTCGACCCGTCCTTACCCGTGGAGACGCGCCTGATCGAAGCCAGTTCGGTGGCTGGAGGTCTGGCCTTGGCCAGCCGTGACTATGATCTGGTACTGATCGGCGCCGCGAAGGAGCCGCTCTTCCGCAAGATGCTGCTGGGCGAGATTCCGGAGAAGGTGGCGCGGCACTCACCGGCATCGGTGTTGGTCGTTAAACGGTACGAGGGTGCTGTGCGCTCTTTGGTCAAAAAGCTATTGGGCTAGAGGGCCTTATGCCCGCGTCGCGATCGAATTCACCCACCCGCCATCTCGCCCTCGCCGCCACCACCGTCATTGTCCTCGCTGCGACCCTGCTCACTGGCGGCTGCGAGACGACGACCGAACCCGGCGGCACGACGCCGGACACCCTATCGCCGCCCACCTCCGACACGCCGCCGGCGGGCACGGTCTACGCCGTCGATGTCTCGCACTGGTCGGGCGCGGTGAGCGAGGGCCAGGCGGCTTGCTGGTGGGACGCCGGTATCCGCCACGTCATCGCCGGCACGCAGGACTCGGCGATCAGCGCGCAGCAGCTGGAGGTGGCCTCGAGCCTCGGCTTGACCGTCGATGCCTACGTCATGCTGGAGTGGGACCAGGACGTCAGCGCGTTGGTCGAGCGGGCAAAAAGGATCATCGGCCCGTATCCGGTGCGGCGTCTCTGGCTGGACGCGGAGCGGCCGGCGGACGGCAGGTCGCCGACCGAGATGGTCGGCCTGATTCAAGCGGCGCTGGATGCGTGCGGTGCCGTCGCCTGCGGCATCTACACGGGCAAGGGCTGGTGGCTGGCGAGTACGGACAACAGCACGGCGTTCTCGCACTTGCCGCTCTGGTACCCGCGCTGGAATGGGCAGGCGGATTTTGAGGAGTGGTACAATCCGGTGGCTTGGTACGAGGGCCCATTCGGAGGGTGGCAGGATCCGTCCGGGAAGCAGTATGCGGCGACCCAAACAGCGTCCGGGCTGTGCGGCGTGAACGTCGACTACAACATCATGTACACCGGGGGGCCACCGGCCACCGACCTGAGACTCGAGGTCGGCAGGGTGAGAGTCTTTCAAATCGGGGCGTCGCAGTGGCATTCCGTGAGGCTGCAACAGGGATACGTGCGGCCTGTCGTGATCATGCAGCCCCCTTCGCACAACGGCGAATCGCCGACGACGGTTCGCTTGCGCAACGTGACCTGGCGCGGATTCGAGTTCCAGCTCGACGAGTGGGACTATCAGAATGGCATGCACACCGTGGAGACGGTCGGATACCTGGTCATCGAGGCGGGCCTTCACCGTTTGAGCGATGGCCGGTTCCTCGAGGCGGGCACGGCCGAGGTCGGGCATGACTTCGCGACGATTCCCCTGGCCGGGCGATTCCAAGCCATGCCGGTCATTCTGACGCAGGCCCAGACGAGCAACGAAGGCTCGGCGGTCGTCACGCGCCAGCGCGGTGCCTCGACGACGGGCTTCGAGGTCAGACTACAAGAGGAGCAAGCCGCGGACGGGGTTCACGCGAATGAGACCGTCGGATACGTCGCCGTCGAAGCAGGCGCCGGTCTCGTGGAAGGGGCCGCCTTCGAGGCGTTTCACCTCCCGCAGCCCCTAAGCGAAGCCTGGACCGACGTCGCCTTCTCAACGAGCTACGAGGGTCCCGTGCTTTTGGCCGGCATCCAGACATACGAGGACGTCGACCCGGCGAGCCTGAGGTATCGGCGTCTGGGTCCGGACGGTGTGGAGGTGCGCATTCAGGAGGAGATGTCGGTGGACGCCGAGGTCGATCACGGCGATGAACGGATCGGGTACCTGGTGCTCGAGTACGGTGGTGAGACGGGTGATGACGAGTACGAGTTGCCGCCCGAACCGTCGGGTCTGAGCCCGGCCAGCGGGGTGCAGATCACGACCGGTTCGGTGACGCTGTCTTGCTACCCGATCTCGGGAGCCCTGCGTTACGATTTTGATATCGAATACCAGAGGTCAGGGTCGTGGTCGGACTATCACACCTACCGGACGAGCGAGAATTTCAAGACTTTCTGGCCGTACGTGGACGGCACCCACTATCGCTGGCGGGTGCGGGCTCAGAACCAGTTCGGCTGGGGCGAGTGGTCGGTGTGGGCATACTTCTACTTCGGTGAGCTCTGAACGGCGCGCCTAATCGAGTGTGGAGGAGACGAGCTAGAACCCGATCGTCGCACCCAGCTTGAACTCGTTGCGCGTGATCCAACGCTCGCGTGGCAGATCATCCGCCGTCGTCCCAAGCAAGACCAGCGTCTCTAACGGCAGGTTCGAGATCTCGAGGCCGAGGTCGTTCGTGTACATCGTCCACTCGCCGCGTACGCTCAGGTCCCAGCCGCGCGGCGGTACTCCGAACGTCTTGATGACGATGAACTCCAATCCAGCCCCAACGTGCCAGGTGTTCGGCAGCAGGTTTTCGAAGGGGAATATCGAAGGTTTACGTATCCAGTCGAGATCGGGGTCATCGAGCGGCTCGCCGTTCGTCGTGATGTTCTCGATGCGATACCAGCTCCAGCCGTAGCCGGCCTTGGCGTACGGTACCAACCCTCCGGTGAACAAGTTGTAGCGGAGACTGCCGGCGAACTCCCAGAAGTTCAGTTCCCCTCGAACCTCGAACGGGTCCGGTATGTCGCTGAACTCGAGCGTGCTCCCGAGATCAGTGCGCGAGTGACGCAGCATACTCTGGCTGGCGAAGCGATCTCCGACGAAAAAGGATGACTGATAGAAAGCGGCGGTAGC
>JASFMO010000079.1:0-10684 GCA_050117535.1 Gemmatimonadales bacterium
GACCTGAACGTGATCGAGGTGCGCAACTTCGTCGCTTCCGAGCCGAGCGCCACCGGCGAGGACGGCAACGGACACGGCACACACACGGCGGGCACCGCTGCAGCGATCGACGGCAACGGCGGCGTGGTCGGTGTCGCGCCCGGCGCGCCGGTCTACGGCTTCCGCATCTGCAGCGACGACGGAAACTGCGCCATCGACGACATCATCGCCGGCATCGACGAGGTGACCGCTCGCAAGACGGCGCTTCCCGACCAATTGATGGTCGCCAACATGAGCCTGGGCGGCGATCCCAGCGACGCGCTGGACACCGCGGTACGGCGCTCGCTCAACGCCGGCGTCATCTACACCATCTCCGCTGGCAACGGGCTCCTCGGCTTCTGCCTGTTGCCGAACGACGCGCAGGGTCACTCACCGGCGCGCGTCGGCGACGACAACATCAACGCCGCCGACGGCAGCGACGGCGACACGCGCCGCGTGAACGGCGTCATCACCGTCACGTCGAGCGACCGAAACGACCAGGACGTGAACTGCAACTACGGCAACCCGGTGACGGTGGCCGCTCCGGGAGAAGGGATCACTTCCACCTGGCTGAACGGCGGCTACAACACGATCAGCGGTACATCGATGGCGGCGCCCCACGTCGCTGGCGCCGTGATCCTCTACCTGCAGACCCACCCCGACGCGTCACCGGCGCAGGTCGAGCAGGCGATCCTAAACCTGCTCGAAGCCTGGACGACCAACGATCAACCGAACGCCGATGGGCGCTTGAACGTGGAGACACTGTAGAGAATATCGACTATCGAATAGCGAATAGCGAATAACGAACGAATAGCAGCGTAGAAAAAATCGAATAGAGAGTGGACAACTAAGAGACGACACCGAAGAAAGGGGCTGCGACTCGGCAGCCCCTCGTCTCTTGGACCGTATAGCTCAGCGGCGTCCAATGGCCCCCGACGGAGCCCGCGACTTCCGCCGGATCATTTCCAGCGCACGACCCCTACGTTGACAAGGTCATCGAGGTAGTGGCCCACTTGTGCAGTCGTCACCGGCCCGAACTCGGCGCTCAGCGCGTCGCGAATCTGCGTCGCCGTGCGCTGGCCGTCGATGAAGTTCACCAGCTCGAAGCGCGCGTTGCCGCCCAGCGTGAACTCCTGCGACGCATACCAGGCGGCATCTTCAGGCTCCAGTTGGCTGGCTGGGAAGCCGAAATCGAGCGGCCCTCGGGTTAACCGGACCGGCACACGCCCGTCCTCCGCTTCGGTGCGTTCGACTGGCGTGCCGGCGCGCCGCGGCTGCGGGGCCTGGCGGCGCAGCATGGCAAGCAGTTCCTCCTCCTGATTGCTCAACTGCTTCTCCACCGAGCTCACCGCATCCCGTACGGCCTGCGTATCCCTAAACTGCATCACTGATCTGACCGTCTGACGTTCCTGTTCCGCCGCGTGCGTCACCATGTTCCGCGCCTCGAACAGCGCCTGGTACGGTCCCAGGCCCGGCACATCGCCAACCAATCGCGCCGCACGCCGCGCGGCGGCACCGAGCCGGGCAGCGGAATTCCCGCCGACCAGATAGACCAGGTCCAGCGCCTCGGCCTCGCTCAAATCCGACAGGTAGAGCATCGTCGACGTTGCGATGAGCTCGCTCCGCTCCAACTCGACCGGGTCGACCTTGTCGGGTGTGTCATCCGACGTGTGATGCGTATAGTCCGAGTGGCCGATCATCACGCCGGGGATTTTACGATCGATGAACATCATGTGATCGCTGCCGCCGCCGTAAGGCGTGACGCGGTAGTTGAACTGCGAGAGGCTGCCACGCGGCGTCCGTACGCTCATCCCGTCGACCATCCTCGCCATGTTCTCGACCACATCGTTCAACGCCGAAGGCAGCGATGCCGGCGTGCGCGTGATGTACATGCGCGAGTGAAGCAGCTCGAGATTCTCACCCACCATGTCGAGATTGATGTGAGCCAGGTACTTGCCACCCAACTCCGGGCCGGTCAGCTCCTCGTGGGCGTCGATGTACGCCATCGTGCCGCTCCACTCCGGCACCCAGAGGAACAGCAGCGTCCGCTTCGGCCGCTCCAGCCGGCCCTCGGCGATCAGGCGGTTGAGCGTCACCACCATGTCGAGCATGGCGCCCGAGCCACTGGCATTGTCGTTGGCCGACTCCTTCGGGTGGTCGAGGTGCGCCGCGTAGACCAGAACCTCATCCGGCCGTTCGGACCCCTCGATCCTGGCGACGACGATATCCATGAAATACGACTCGAGCCCGATCCCGGCGGCCCGCCCATGCATCACGACCCGCTCGCCCGACTCCAGCAGCCGACGCAAGCGCTCACCCTGTCGGTTCGTGATATTGAAGCCGAAGGTCACGTGCTCCAACTCTTCGGTCAGCGGCCACATGCCCGTGTACTGCAGCATGTCGGGATACTCCTGGGCGCGGGAGTCATCCAAATAGCAGACCACCGCGGCGGCGCCGTGCTTGATCACCGCGTGCCGGTGCACCTCGCCGCCGTACCCTGTGGCCAGGACGAACTTGCCGCGGACATCCTTGCCCTCGTAGTCGGAATCGCGAGTCCCCGAGCCCACCCACACCAGTTCGGCGGTCACGTCGCCGGGGTTGGAATAGGTGATCAGGCTCATCGCGATCTCGGGATACCCGACCAGCCGTTCCTCCCGGGGCTCCACCATACGCAGCTCGGCGAAATCGATGTCCCACCCCGAAGGCGACTGCCAGGTCTGGTAGACGATCCTCCCGTCCGACGGGTAGGACTCGACCCAAGCCTCGTCTTCGCCGAGGCCGTAGGCGCGCAGCTGGTCGAGCACGTAATTCGCCGCATCGCGATAGCCGCGCGAGGCCTGAATCCGATGATGTCGCGTGATCGCGATGACGTGTTCCTTCGCCATCTCGCCGCTCAGCGCCTCGTGCAGCAAATCGCGGCGCTGGCTGTCGAGCAGCGGCTGGAACCCCTGAGCCGAGAGGTTATCCGCCGTAAGGACGAGACACGCTAGGGCGACAACGATGCTTCTCAACGGTTTCCTCCTGTCATACGGTTCGATGTGTCCTGTCGATGGAATCGGCTGCGCGAACATCGAACATCCGACATCGGACATCCAGCATCGAAGGCACTCCCAACCGTTTCGACAACTCGACGACGTTCGATGTCGGATGTGCAATGTTCAATGTCCGAACCGAGCAGCCCTCCACTACAGTTTCAAGGCTCCGCCGGAGACGGTCGGACTCAGCCGGGCGTCTCGCGCCCCGGGCCCGCTTCCTCCACTCCCGCCTGAACCTCGGGAAGTTCGGCTAGCACTCCTCGCAAGATGTCGAGCGACTTCTCGACCTCGGTCTCACTGAAGATCAACGGCGGCCGGAAGCGCAACGAGACCGGACCGCAGGGCAGAGCGGCCAGCCCTTCGTTCCAACAGCGCAGCCGCACCCGCTTGCGTAGTTCGAAGGTCGGGAAATCGAACGCCAGCAACAGCCCCCGTCCCCGCACGTTGGAGATGATCGGGAACTCGGACTGCAACTGTTTCAAACCGTCCAGGAACGCGGCTCCCACCCGCGCCGCGTTCTCCACCAGACCGTCCTCCTCGATGATCTGCAGGTAGCGGGCGCAGCGGACCATGTCGACCAAGTTCCCGCCCCAGGTGGAGTTGATCCGCGACGAGACCTTGAAGACGTTCGTCTCGATGTCGTCGATCCGGTCCGTGCTCATGATCCCGCACACCTGGGTTTTCTTACCGAAAGCGATGATGTCGGGCGTAACTCCGAAATGCTGATAAGCCCACATCTTTCCGGTCACGCCCAGGCCCGTCTGGACTTCATCGAAGATGAGCAACGCCTCATGCTCGTCGGCGTAACGTCGCAGCGTCTGCAGGAACTCCGCGCGAAAGTGGTGCTCGCCGCCTTCGCACTGGATAGGCTCGATGAGGATCGCCGCGATACCGTGCGGGTCGCGTGCGAACGCCGCCTCGATCTCTTTCTCGGCTTCGGCCTCCGCCGCCGCCACGACGCCCTCATCCATCGGAAAATGGATCGCCGGGCTCGAGATTCGCGGCCAGTCGAACTTCGGAAAGTCGGCAATCTTCAGGGGATCGGTATTCGTCACCGACATCGTGTAGCCGCTGCGCCCGTGAAACGCATCCCGGAAATGAAGGACCTTGTCGGCGCCGCCCTCGATCCCTTTGGCGCGATTCTTCTGCGCCTTCCAGTCGAAGGCCGCTTTCATCGCGTTCTCCACCGCCAAGGCGCCGCCTGCGATGAAGAAGAGGTGCTTGAAATCGGCGGGAACCGCGATCTCGCGAAAGATCTTCACGAAACCCGCGAACTCTCGCGTATAGATGTCGCTATTCGCGGGATTACCCAAGGCCGCCGTCATCAGCGAGCGGCGAAAGCCCTCGTCCTCCATCTTAGGATGATTATGACCTATGGGCAGCGTTGCGAAGTAGCCGTAACAGTCCAGGTACTCCTTGCCTTCCAATGCGTCGACGATGACCGATCCATGCGACCTCTCGAGGTCGATCACGATGTGAAAGCCATCGACCAGGATGTTGCTCTTCAGTACTGGAAAGACCTCACTGGCGGGAACTCTGATCTCAGCCATCATGCTCTCCATTCGGCCGGGTTAGCTTCGTCATGGTCAATGAGTGCGGGTGGCCGGTAGCGAGCGCTCGGAACGCTCGAGACGCCCGCCGTGGTCCGAGCGGAGTTGTAGCCCGCTCGGAGCACCGCCGGCGGCGGTACGCGTGCTGGAGATCAGTTGGGTGGAGCGAAGATGCCGGGGCGAGCCTCTTCCGGCAGAATCCTCACAGGGGGCAGTATTCCGGGCTGGCCGGGCTGATGCCGGTCCAGAACGGGTGGCGCGGCCGTGGAGCGACCGCTTGAAACGTTCGTTTGTTTTGCCATGGTCTTAGCGTCCTTGGGACGCCCACCAATCTACAGCCCCGCGGGAGAGGTGTCTAACCGGCTCGCACGAGCCCCGCTGAGCGCCGAGACCAACGCCACAGCCGGCCCTCCAGAAGACTTTGTCGCCGCAAGCGGTCTTCAAAGGCCGCCCGCGATGGGCGCCGGGCGAAGAAGAAGATGTGCGATTCACAGCGACAATCGGAGGCGCCGAAACCGGAAAGCGGGATGCTGGCGCCGGCGCTCACCCTCAAGGCCTCCGACCAGAGATGCTCGCGCCGCGAAGCGCCGCGGCAATACCAGGCCTCGATCGGTTTTGCGTGCGCTCGCAGGTAGTCTATGTGCCAGTGTGTGCGGCCGGATCCACCCAGGTGACGCCCCAAGCGGGCCTCAAGGCCGCCGGGGCCCAGAGCGCTCCCGACATAGGCGTAGTAGCCCGGTTCCAGGTGAAGAACGCCCAAGCGCCCGACCTCGAGCGAGCGGCGCACCGTACATCTCAGAAGCAGAATGTACGTGCCCGGCTCGGTCGGACCCACAGCTTCCTGCCTCAAACGCGCGGCAGACCTCCCGTCACGCGCAGGACCCACCGAATGCACTTGTGCCCCACATCGACGGGGTCGACGTGCATCATCGGGCAACCGCCCGGAATCACGGTGACGCCGTGTGCGCGAGCGTACTCGACCGCCTCTTCCGATACGCTTCCGCGTCCGAAGGATCGGTGCATCCACACGCGGCCGATCCCCAGCTCGACGCACTCGCGCACCACCTCACCCGTCACGTCCGGATGGGTGGCGATGAACACCGCATCCACCTCGGCCGGTATCGCGGCGATATTCGGGTAGCAGACGTCGCCCTCGATTTCCTCAGCCGCCGGATTGACGGGAAAGACGGTATACCCCGCACCCTTCAACTTACGATAGACGGCGTTGGCAGCCTCCTTGCCGCTGCGCGAGACGCCGGCGACCGCGATGCGCCGCTGGTCCAGAAAGTCTGCGATCGCTTCGTTCAGCCCGCTCATACAAACCTCACAACACGATCCCGCCTGTAGCCCTAGTCACCAGTGAGCAGCGCAGCGGTCTTCTTGGGCCATCGCTAAGGGAGACCGCAACGGCGCCCTGCTTTGACCCTTACCCCCCGTAGAAGATCTTCTCGCCCAGATCCTTCAGCATGAGGATCGCGTCGTCGGGCCGCCCGGCCGGCGACTGCGCGACCCCCGCATCCACAACTTCACCTACGAAGACCGAGTGGTCGCCTCGCTCCACGGTCTCGATCAACCGGCACTCGACATACGCGGGACAACCGTCCAGGATCGGCGCCCCCGTGCTACCCGCATGGAACGGCACAGCGCCGACGGTATCACCCTCTCGCTCCGTCGGCTTGAAAAACGCGAAGGCCGTCGCCTCTTGCCCTTTGCCGAGCATGTTCAGCGCGAAGCTGCCGGTCTCCTTGATGATGGCATGGCCGCCCGAATCAGCCTTCACCCCCACGGCCACGAGCGGCGGTTCGAAGGAGACCTGGCTTACCCAGTTCACCGTCGCCGCCGCGACCCGGCCGTCTTCCGCCTGCCCGGTCAACACATAGAGGCCGTACGGAATCATCCGCAAGGCCGTCTTCTTGTCGTTCGCTTCCATCGCTTCCTCCTTCCGAGGGGTCCAAGATAGGGGTCCCGTTGTGTTTGAACCAGAAAAGGCGGAAGTTACGTAGTGATTCTCGTGACCATCAATCCTCGCGCCCATTACCTCGAGATGCGTTGCGGCAGGCGACCTTCGGTCGCACCTGCTTGTGGCGTAGCAGGTAATCAGACCCCTTTACGGAGCGACTCCACTCACAAGGAGGGCCCACGAAGATGAAGATGACCTACAGACCCGGAATCGTGCTGCTCTTGGCTGGAGCTCTCGCCGCGTGCGGTGGCGGAGAGACGCGCTGGGCCGGCACCATGACGGACAGCGCCGGCGTGACCATCGTGTCCAACCCTGCCGTCGGCATATGGGCACCCGGCGACGAATGGACTTTCGCGGAAGAGATGCGCATCGGCGCCTTGGAGGGTGAAGCGGAGTATCAGTTCGGCCAGGTCGGTTTCATCGCTCTCGACTCGAAGGACCAGATCTACGTCACCGATATTCAGGCCCAGCACATCCAGGTCTACGCACCCGACGGCAGCTACGTGCGCACGATCGGCCAGCGTGGCAGCGGCCCTGGCGAGTTCCTTGGCGCGGCCTTCGTACTGGTAGGGCCGGGTGATACGTTGCTCGTGCCCGACGTGCAGAACCAGCGGATCAACCGTTTTGCGCCCGACGGCTCAAGTCTGGGGAGCGTGCGAATCGAGTTACAGCAGGGCCTCCCGATCCTTTTCCAGGGGACGGACAACGGGGTGATGGCGCAGCAGGTTCGACAGTTCGCGCTTCCCGGCCAACCGGCCATCGAGAATCCGCAAGACGCCATCCGCATCCTGGCGCCCGATGGTACGATCCAAGATACGCTGCTCACCTTCGCTTCCGGCGAGACGTTCCGGCTCTCGGGCGGGGCTCCCCAGTTCAAGTTCTACTCGGCGGAACCGGCCTGGGACATCAACGACGAACGCCTGTTATTCGCCGTCAACGACGACTACCGCATCGGCGTCTACTCGACCGCGGGTGAGCTGGAACGAGTGATCACGAAATCATTCGAGCGGAAGCCCGTCGCCCAGCGCGACAAGGACGCTCTGATGACGTTCCTCGAGAGCGCCTGGGCGGACGCCGGCGTGCCGGCCGAGGCCATCAACCAGCTGAAGCAGAACGTCAGCTATGGTGAGTCCTTCCCGGCCTTTGCCACACTGACGACCGGACCCGCCGGGACGACGTGGGTGCAGCACGTTCAGGCGGCCTCCGAGCTGAGCGAAGACGAGTACGCTTCCTGGAACCCGATCGAGGATACCGGCGGCGCCGAATGGGACGTCTTCGACTCGCAGGGCCGTTACCTCGGCCTCGTTACTATGCCGCGCCGTTTCGCGCCGCGAGTCTTCCGCGGCGAAGACATCTACGGCGTCTGGCGCGACGAGCTCGACGTCCAGTACGTGGTCAAGCTTCGCATCATCGGCGACCTCGGCGTGGGCGCGACCTGAGGTCGCGGCCGCCCCCTATCCTCACCGCGTCGTCGTGACCTGAACCGCAAGCGCGTGGTGATCGGAGTAGTAGAGCTCGTCGATACGCCGGTATGAGCCCGGCACCAGCTGAACCCGCCCGTCCAGCGCCGCGCCGAAGAACAGGTGGTCGGGCGGGAAAGCGCCCCGGGTCGGTTGCCCGATCCGGGGCGGCGACTCCGGCAATTCGCGATCCAGACGCTTCAGCGCCGAGTTGCCTCCCGACCAGACATTGAAGTCACCGGCGATGAGGGTAGCAACAGCGCGTCCGCTCCCGGCGACCGCACCGGCGGAACCCTCGGCCAGCGCCAGGCCATCGATCAGGGCCTCCGCCTGCTCTAGCCGCCAGGCGTTGCCGCTGATGAGGATCCGCGCGAGCCCGGCCGAGACGTCTAAGTGCACGTCGACTACGCGCAGCCGTACACCGCCAGGAAGCGTGACCATCGCGCCCAGCGCCACTTTGCGCGAAGCCTCCAGTGGGAGCTCGACCGCCACGAAGTCAGTCAAAGGCAGGCTTGACAGGATCGCGTTCCCCTTGTCCTCGCGGCGCTCGCCTTGCGCGCGGTCGCCGTTGCGCGACAGCGGGACGTAGACCAACCCCAACCCGCAACGATCGGCGACTTCGGTGATCTCGAGGATCGGTCCCGGCCGCTCGCGCGGATCGATTCGGATCGGGAAGGGCGCGTCGGGCCCCGGAACCGGTACGTCCTCGGACAACCGGTGCGCCTCCTGCACAAGGAGAACGAAGTGCGAGAAGTCCGGCCCCGGCTCCCCCCGGCCGCTTGAGCAGCTCAACCCCAACTCCTGCCTCAAGAACTGGAGCATGTCACCGCCACCCAGAGCAGCGTTCCACGAGATCACGAAAAGCGTATCCGTGACCGGCACTCGGGTTAACTCCGGGGATGGCACCGAGTCGACCACAGCTGGCCCGACGGTGGCGCACCAGCGATCGAGGGTGTGGCGCATGTCCGGCGACTCCGGCGCGAACCACCGAATGCGAGGTTCGCTCTCGTCCGCCGCGGGTCGCCCCAACGCCTCGTGCAACGTGATCGCTTGGCGACAGGCCGGTTCGGCCGCACGCGGTGTCATCTCGTGGTGTCTCGCGCACGCCACCAGCCAGACGAAAAAGATCAGCGGTAGGATCGCCAGACGTCGACGTTGGCCGAGCGAAAGCGCCGTGCCCGTCATATAGATCAGAACCGGAGGGTCACCAGATCGACGGTGAGCGTGGGTCCGGATGCGCCGGAGTCGTCTCTCGCGTCGGCCGCCTTGATCGCCCAGGCCGCCAATCCGCCGACCGCGAGACCGACGCTGCCCAGCGCGGCCACATCGGTGAGCTCCATGGATGGGATGATCAGCGAGAGGCCGAACCCAACGGCGCCGCCGGCGGCGAACCCGACCGCCGCGGCGGGCGCCACGGGTCCAATGGCAGCCCCCAAAGCCGCAAACGCCGCCACGTCCCGCCAGCCGTAGTAATAGACCAGCTCTTTCACCACCACGCCGACGACGGCGCCCGCCAGCGCGCCGTACCCAGAGGCGCGCAGCGCGTCATCTACCCTGCCCGAGTCGGCGTTACCGAGCAGCCCACCGGACACGCCACCGATGGCGCCGCCAGCGGCGAACGCGATCCGCGAGCAGCCCCGCGTCGCGGCGACCTGTGCGCACGGCAACACTCCTCCGGCCAACCCAAGCAACGCACCCGAGTAGAGACCCAGGGCCGCACCTCCCCAGCGCGCAGCCGTCGAACCCTCCTGGGCCAACGCCGAAGTCGGCTCAACGACCAGTGTCGTTGCGGCCAGAAGCCCAAGCGCGAGGGCTCTCCTAGCGATCGAATACTCCCGTAGTTCGCGCACGGCCGCAAACCTATCATGGGCTCAGTATTCGCGATAGTTGGCAGCAGGACCTTCGACAACCACTGCTTCCCCGGAACGTGATGCTGGCCACCGCGTGCTCGTCACTACATCTTGATTCTGGTTTTCGTGTGCCCGACCGCCCTGAAGGACACCGGTCAGGCGGTCTGATGCCGTTTCTTCAAAACGGCGCTTCTGGCGCTCCGATCTTTCTCCAACCCGACAACCAGCCGAGGAACGCCTAATGAAGACTCGCGCGATGATCACCTTAATATCTTCGGTTTCCGTTCTCGCCGCCGGCTGCGGTGGCGGTGAAGTCCGCTGGGCCGGTACCATCACCGACAGCGCCGGCGTGACCGTCGTTTTCAACACCGACGTCGGCATCTGGGCGCTCGGCGAGGAATGGACGCTCGAAGAAGACCTGCGGATCGGTGCCGTAGACGGCCCGCCAGAGTATCAGTTCGGCCAGGTACTTCAGATAGCCGTTGACTCGAAGGGCCGAATCTTCGTTCTCGACGGGCAGGCGCAGCATGTTCAGGTGTACTCGCCCGTCGGCGTCCACGAGCAAACGATCGGTGCCCGCGGGAGCGGACCCGGCGAGCTTCAAGCCGGGTTGGCTCTCCTCATAGGGACCGGCGACACATTGTTGGTGCCGGACGGACAGAATCTACGGTTCAATCGCTATGCGCCGGACGGTTCGAGCGCCGGCAGCACGAAGCTGCCCATCGAAGAGGGGCGTCCGATGTCGTTCAGGGCAACGGCCTCGGGCGTGATCGTCGAACAGCTTCGCCCTCTCATGCTTCCCGGTCAGCCG
>JASFMO010000080.1:0-10634 GCA_050117535.1 Gemmatimonadales bacterium
CAGCGCTTCGTGCGCCGACTCCGGGACCTCGCCGTCAACGATCCGCGTGTAGCGCAGCTTGTCGCTCTTGAAGAACCTGGGCGGACCGCTCCGGGTCACGGGCGGCGCTGCGGGCCGCCGCTCCAGCTCGCGCGCCGCCGCGCGCACGTGCTGGGGCGGGATTCCCACCTCGGCCGCCACTTGCTCGACCGCGCCGATGGAAAGAGCGCCGTCCTCGGTAGGCTGTGTAGACTGCAGCTCCGCCGCTCGGCCGATGATCTCGCGTACCTCCGCGTCGCTGAACTTGAGGCCGCTTTCCGTGGCCGCTGCCAGCGCCTCTGCCAGCTGGCCGGGTGTGGCGAATCGATCGGCGGGGCGAACCGCCAGAGCGCGGGTCAGCGCCTGCTCGATACGGCCGGGCAGCGCGTCGAGGCGGTCCCGGTGTTCGGGCGGTGCGTCGCTCAATCGGCCCAGCCGCACATCCTCGTCCGAGGGCCAGACGAGGGGCGTACTGCCGACCAGCATCTCGTACGCGACGCAGGCGAGGCTGTAGACGTCGGTGCGTTCATCGGGATCGGTCATCCCCATCGCCTGCTCGGGGCTCATGTAGCCGGGCGTTCCCAAGGGCGCCCCGGTACGAGTCAGGGCGTCGCGGCCGACCGTGCTGACCGCCCTGGCGATGCCGAAATCGGAGACGACCGCGTGTCCTTCGGAGAAGAGGATGTTCTCCGGCTTGATGTCGCGGTGAATCACTTGGCGGCGGTGGGCGTAATCGAGGGCCGAGGCGACCTGCCGTGTGATCAAGAGCGTGGCTTCGAGCGGGAGCGGCGCCGCGCCGCCCAGGCTGGGTCGCAGCGATCCGCCGGTCACGTACGGCATCACGTAGTAGAGGACGCCGTCGGCTTGGCCGGAATCGAGCAGCGGCAGGATGTGGGGGTGGTTGAGTTGGGCCGTGATCCGGATCTCGCGCAGAAAACGCTCGGATCCGACGGCCGCGGCCAACTCGGCGCGCAACACCTTGACCGCGACCTCCCTTTCGTGCTTGCGATCGCGGGCGAGGAAGACGGTGGCCATGCCACCGCTGCCCAACTCGCGCTCGATCGCGTAGCGATCGGAAAGTGCGGTTCGGACTCTGGTCAACTCAGTCGACATCGATCGCCAAGATGTGGTGACGTCACTGTGACCGCCAGATGCTGACGTCGGTGGATCGCGTCTCCCGTTCTTCAACTACGAGTAAACTGGCTGACCGGTTTTATTCGCGCGGAACCCGATGTTATCTTGGTCCTCCGAGTCAGGCCCCCGTTTGGTGAAGCGTGAGCAATCGGGGGGACGAGCGGAGTCGGGCGCAACGAAGGGGATTGGCGAACCCGTGACATGGGGTGAGGGCGCATGCGAATTCGGGCGGTAATCGTCGGGCTCATCCTGGCGATCATCGTGATCCTGGTCATCACTCTGGCCCGGTCCATCTACGATCTCGGCATGCTCGCGCTCGGAGTGATCGGGTTCGTGGTACTGGCCGCGGGCGCATTCGTGAGCAGACGTTGGTTCCACTAGTCGGGTTCTGGATCCGCGGGCGGGTCGTGCCGATGGGTTGTCCCGGGTCGCGGGTCGGGCCATACGAGGAGAGCACTCATGGAACGCAGAGACGCATTGAAGTCGATGGGTACGATGGTGGCCGCGGCGGCGCTGCCCGTCGGAGCGTGCGCTGAGGCCGGCCGGGATTCGAGAGCGACGGAGACGGCACAGATGACGGGACCCGCGAACGTGGAAACGGAGATCGTCCGCCTCAACCTGCGGCACACGTGGACGACCACCATGTCGTCCAGTGATTTTCGCGATACGCTGCACGTTCACTATACGCGCGACGGCATCACGGGGGTTGGCGAGGGCGCGCCGATCATCCGCTATCACGAGGACGCCGAGAGCGCGAGAAGGGCGGTGGACGGGTTGGCCGATTTCCTGGCGGCGGCCGATCCGCGCCAGTACGACAAGGTTCTGAGCGAGGTGCTGCAGCGCGTCGAGGGAGAGTGGGCGGCGAAGGCGGCGGTGGATATCGCCATCCTGGACTGGGTCGGTCAGTCGTTCGGCGTACCGATCTACCAGCTCTTTGGGCTCGACCCCCAAGACACGCCGCTCACCACGTTCTCGATCGGGATCGACACGCCGGAGATCACACGGCAGAAAACGATCGAGGCCGAGCCGTTCCCTGTGCTCAAGATCAAGGTGGGACTGGATAGCGACGAGGCGACGATCGAAGCGGTGCGCAGCGTCACGGACAAGCCGCTGCGCGTTGACGCCAACGAAGGGTGGACGGATCGGGAAGAGGCGATTCGCAAGATCGACTGGCTGGAGACCCAGGGGGTCGAGTTCATCGAGCAGCCGATGCCGTCGGCCATGCCGGAGGATATCCGGTGGCTCCGAGACCGGGCCAACATCCCGATCATCGCCGACGAGGCCTGTCTGCGCCCGGAAGACGTTCCGAAGCTTGCCGAAGCCTACGACGGCGTGAACATCAAGCTGGACAAGGCGGGCGGCATCCTTCAGGGCTACCGCATGATTCAGATCGCTCGCGCGTTGGGCATGAAGACCATGCTCGGCTGCATGATCTCCAGTTCGGTGAGCGTCACGGCCGCGGCCCAACTGTCGCCGCTGGTGGATTGGGCGGACCTCGACGGCAACCTGTTGATCGCGAACGATCCGTACACGGGCGTCAAGGTGGAGGACGGGAAGCTGGTGCTGCCAACGCGGCCCGGATTGGGTTTGGAGAAGGCGTGATCGGAATGCGATTCCGAGTCATTGCGGCTGGCGTCCGTTAACCGCGGAGGGGATATGGAAGAGACGGCGGCGTACGAGTCCATCAAAGTCGACATCGATGGGCCTGGCGGGGTCGCGACCATTTCGCTAGACCGTCCGGACAAGCGGAACGCTTTGAGTCCCGTTCTGGTCGATGAGCTGGCGGATGCCGTGGCGTGGTCGGACGCAGACGAGCGCGTCGGCGCCATCCTGTTACGGGGTGAGGGGAGCGACTTCTGCGCCGGCGCGGATCTGCAAGCCCTGTCGGATATGATGGATATGGGCGTCGAGGAGCAGCTCGCCGACGCCGACGCTTTGGGAGATCTGTTCCTCATCTTCCGGCGCGTGGAAACGCCGATCGTCGCCGCGGTCCACGGCCATGCCGTGGCCGGTGGCTGCGGCCTGGCCACAGCCTGCGACATCGTGCTGGCCGCCGAGAACGCCCGCTTCGGCTATCCGGAGGTGAAGATCGGTTTCGTGCCGGCGATGGTGATCGCGATGCTGCGGCGCGCGGTGGGAGAGAAGCGGGCCTTCGACATGGTCACGACGGGCGATATCGTCGACGCGAGGACGGCCGAGCGGTACGGCCTCGTGCAGCACGTTTTCCCGGCTGACGAGTTCGAGCGCCGCAGCCGCGAGTTCGTCGCCGACCTGGCCGGGCGCAGCGGTAGCGCCGTGGGGCTGTGCAAACGGTTGATCTATCAGACGGAGCAGCACTCGTTCGAGGCGGCCATCCGGGCCGGTGCGGAGATCAATGCGTTGGCGCGGATGACCGAGGACTACAGGCGCGGCGTGAGCGGTTTCGTGGAATCGAAGCGCAAGAAGGGGAAGAGCTGATTCTACTCCGCATCAAGCTGACGTTGTTGTTCGTCGGGGCGCCGCTGGCGCTGGCCGCCGACCGTCTGGGCCGAGATTGGCTGTTCTACATCGGTCTGGGCATGCTGGTCGCGGCGCTGGCCTTGCCGTCGAAGCCGGGGCAGACGATGGCCGACAGAGCCAAGAATCTGGCGTCTCACATTCCCGGAGGCCGTTGGTTTCGGAGGCGTGATAGCGCCGGTTGAGGGTGGGCGAACGGCCTAGATCTCACTCTCGAGGGTGTCCGTCAGATCGGGGCCGGAATCCTTGGAACCGGGCTCTATCCACTCCGCCGGCACTTCCAACTCGCCTCGCTCGTGGAGCGTGGCCGCCGCCTCGGCGATGCGCGGGTCGAAGTGCTTGCCGGCGTCCTTCTGGATGATCTCGACCGTCTTGTCGAAGCCCATCCCCTTGCGGTAGGAGCGATCCGAGCTCAGCGCGTCCAGCACGTCGGCCACGGCGAGCAATCGGCCGAGCAGTGGGATGTCCTCGCCGCCTAACTTGTCCGGGTATCCCGAACCGTCCCACTTCTCGTGGTGATGTCGCACGCCCGGTAGAATAGCCTCGAAGCGCGGGCTCTTGATGTGCCGCAGGATGTTCACGCCGTGGACCGGGTGCTTCTTCACCTCGTCGAACTCCTCATCGGTGAGCTTGCCCGGCTTGTTTAGAATCGACTCGGGTACACCGATCTTGCCGACATCGTGGAGCAGAGCCGACAGCTTGACGGCCTCGATCTGTTCCTCACCCATACCCAGCTCGCCCGCCACGCGCATCGCGAACGCCGCGACGCGCTCGGAGTGGCGGTGCGTGTATCCATCCTTGGCGTCGATCGTCGCGACGATCGCCCGGATCGTCTCGAAGAAGAACCGCTCCAGTTGGGCGATCAACTGTGCCCGATGGATCGCGACTCCGGCCTGGTTGCCGATGAGCGCGAGCAGCTCGAGGTCCGCTTCGGAAAAAGCGCCGGTGACGCTGCGGCTGTCGGCGTACAGAACGCCGAGGACGCTGTCGTCGGTCGCGACGGGCGCGCACATGACCGAGCGAATCTGCTGCTGAATGATGCTCTGGCCCGAGCGATAGCGCGCGTCCGCCGTAGCATCCTGACTGAGCGACGAAACGCCGTTGTCGAGCACGTCCTGGACCACAGTCCGGCTGACGGCGATCTCCTGCGGTTGCTGGCTAAACGAACGCGCTCGGGCCGTAACGACTTTCAGGTCTCCCGCTGGCTCCTCTCCGTCCTCGAGCAGCAGCGCCGCGCGGTCGGCGTTCAGCGCGGAGAAGATCGAGTCGATCACGCCCTCGAACAGCCCCTCGAGATTGCGAGCGCTGGAGAGCAGCTTGGAAACCTGGTAGGCCGTGGCGAGGTTGCGCTGCGCCCTTTCCAAGGTCTCGATGTCACCCCAACGCTCCGGCCCGGCCGCCGCCATCCCGGGGAACTGGGTATCGATCCGCTTGCGCAACACCGTCATCGTGCCCTCTTCACGATAGGCCAGCGTCGCTCCGCCGGGTCCGCGCGTGATCCGGGCCTCGTCCCTCGCTCGGCAGGTCAGGACGGCGGGACCCACGGCCAATTCATCGCCGGGCCCTAATACCCCTCGCTCGACCGGTTCGCCGTTGATGAAACTACCGTTCGCCGAACGCAGGTCGACGACCTCGAGCTGCTGTCCGCGGTTCTCGACGGTGCAGTGCTTGCGCGACACGCCCTGATCGGGGAGACGGATGTCGCACTCTGGCGCGCGCCCGATCGTCTTCCGGTCACCGTCGGCTACGGGGAAGATGCGACCGGGTTGATCACCTTGGCGGACGACGAGTTCGAGATCCATTCGCCGGGGCGCTCCTCTACTTCGGTGGCAGGCTTATCCGGCCGAGGTTGAGATCGGCAAACTGTGGAATCTGGATCTTGTCCCTGTAGATGGTGAAGTCACGCTCGTGCTCGAACGTCGGATGTAGCTCGAGATCGTGCTCGCCGGCCATCAACACGAAACCGGCCAGCGGTGTCGAGCCGACCCTGCGGCCATCGATAAAGACGTCGGCGTAGGGCTCGGACGAAACCGTGAACGACCCAAAGGGCGGCACTTCCTGACGGATCTGAAAATGCTGACCCGGCTCCAGCATGACTTGCCGCACATGCAAAGAGACGGTGTAGGACGAGTTCAAGTCGGTGCCCAGTAGTTCGAGCCGGTGCTGACGGTTGGGCGCGACCTCGAGGTTCTGGACTGGCATGTACCCGATCTCGCGTCCGTCCAGCACCAGTTTGACCCGGAACATCGCTTGAGGGGGCGACACCTCGACGCTCAACGTCGCGGGCCCGCTCGGTCGCGGCTGTGCGGCGACGGCCGTGGAGAAAAGGATGCTGTCGGGGACGAGCGCGTTGCCCGCCCAATCGGTGATGGCGGGTGTCAGGATCAGCGCGTAGCTGGCCCCAGCCCGAAGCGCCGTCATCGGTTCCACTTGCGCTGTTTGGCCATCCTCCGCCAGCTGGACTCGGAGATCGAAGAAGTTGCCTTGCGCATCGCGCAAGCGCACGTTCTGCGGATTGACCGTGGACGGATCAACCTCTTCGCTGAAGGTCAGAGTGAACGTTTGGTTCGCGGACACCTCGTCCGAGTTCGCCGGCGTACTGGCGGCCAAGAGCGGCGGTTCCGCATCGGGCGGAGCGAGTCGCGTCTGGAATACGAAGACGGCGCCGGCCTCTGCCGCACGTGGGTCTTGGAGTATCGGTCTGCCATTGGCGGCCAAGAGGCCGGGTCCCATGCGAATCGTATACTCGGACTCGTAGGCGAGCCGTTGGTTCGGCTTGAGGATGATGAGGCGTCCGCCGTTGGCGACGCTAATCTCTGCGCGGACCGGCCGCTCGTCCGGTCCCACCAGCTGCACATGCTCACGGGTCGCTGTGGCCGGATCGATCCCGCCGCTGAACGCAATCTCGAAAGTCGGGGCTTGGACGTCGGCACCGCCCTCGACGCTAGCAAAGGTCAGTTCGGTGGGATAGACGTTGCCGCTGCCGAACAACGGTATCTCGGCCAGAGTGGGGAGGCGCTCCTCCGCCATGGTTCGCATTCCCGCCACGTCGAAACTGTAGGCTGCCAGGGCGCCAACCAGCGCCGCCAGGGCGGCGAACGCGGCCACAGGACGGCGCCGCCTGGTAGATTGACGCCCAGCGGCGAACAGGGCGCGGCCTTCGGCGGACGCGCCGGGCGCCGATGGCGTCGGTGTCTTGGCCGACCGGGACTCGCCTGTCGCCGCCGTTACGCCGAGCGGTCTCTGCGTCACCCCGAGCACGGCAGCCAGATCCTCACCGAGTTCGTCGGCGGTTTGGTAGCGGTCGGTGGGGATCTTCTGCATGCATTTCAGAATGATCCGCTCGATCCCCCTATCGAGGTCGGGATTGCGCTCGCGGGGTAGCGGTGGCAACTCCTCGATGTGTTTGCGGCCTAGCTCGAACCAATCGCGTCCGGTGAACGGCGGGTGACCGGTCGCCATCTCGTAGAGAGTGACTCCCAAAGAGTAGATATCCGATCGATGGTCCACTCGCTGGCCACGGGCCTGCTCGGGGGACATGTACTTCGGCGTGCCGACGTAGACGGTGGTGCCGGTGGCGGCCGTATAGTTCGTCGCGGCCTCGGCGATGCCGAAATCGGTGACAACGGCATTGCCGTGGCGATCGAAGAGGATGTTGTCCGGCTTCAAGTCGCGGTGGACGATACCGCCTTCGTGAGTGTGAGCGAATTGAAGCGCCGACGCGACGTCCCCGCCTACCTTGATAATGACGTCCCGCTCGAGCGGCCGTGCCGGCTTCAGCAGATCCTTCAACCCCGTTTCGAGCAGATCCATCGAGAAGAAGACGATATCGTCGTCCTTCCCGGCATAGTGGATCGCGATCACGTTGGGATGGCGGAATTTCGCCGCCCTGTGCGCTTCGCGACGGAAATTCGCCTCGAATACCTCGTCGTAGGCAAACGCGGGTTTCAGGACCTTGAGGGCGACATCGATCTCGAGGTTGGTGTCACGCGCCTTGTAGACGAAGGCAAAGCCTCCCTCACCGAGGAACTCGTCGATCCGGTAAACGGCCACGCGACGGCCGAGAAATATATCCTTCTTCAGTGTGGCTCCCTCCGCTGATCTCGCCCCGCCGTGGCCCCGCTACGGCAAAGGCCCGATCGCGCCGAAATATTGCCGGGTCTCCGGGTTGTAGATATTCAGGCCGTACAGCCTATCCAATCTAGGTATCTCGCGCGATAGAATGAAGTTCGGCCTCAGAGCGAAGATTTGGCGGAACGTATCCTCCGCCTGGTCGCGTCGTCCATAAGCATAGTACGCGGCGGCGAGCACCTGCCAGGAGAGCACCATTTCCTCGGCGCTCAGGCCCCCTTGCGTCAGTAGATTCTCGAAGAAGCTGACGACCTCACCGTAGTTCGCTTCGCGCCAGTGCTCGATTCCGGGAGACAGCTTCATTCGAGCCGAGAATACCGTTAACGAGTCCTCGTACTCGTAGCGCAACTCGTCCGGCGCATCGGCCGGGATGGATTGGGCATAGGCCCGCATGAACTCGAGGGCTTCACGTCCGAAACCCTCCAGCCTCAGGGCGTTGAAGATCTCGAAGGACTGCTGTCGCACTTCCGGTCGCTGGTAGTACTCCGACTCCGGTGACTGTCCGACCAGCGTCAGGATTTGCTGGCTCGCCTCTCTCGGGTCGCCAGCGCGGACATAGATGTCGGCGAGCGTATACAGAAACTCCAGTAGATCGCCCTTGGGCATCGGTATCCGGGCGGCCTGCTGCGCCCAATCGACAGCCTGCGAGTAATCCTGGAGTCTGTAGGAGCTCGCGAAGGCGAGCCGCAGGAGCTTTCCTTTGACGTCTTCGCTTGCCGTCAAGACGCCCTCGTCCACGAGTCGCACTCCCTCGGCCGCCTCGCGCAGCGCCGCGTCGTACTCGCCCCGCTGATAGGCGGCGGTGGCGGCGAAGTAGGACAAGGGCATCGCCTCCGTCGCGAGGCCCATAACGCCGTTCGTGAAAATCGGCGCTACCCGGACGTAGCGCGGCGGGTTTTCCGGCAACTCGGCCGCGTTGATACCGTAAGGCGGCGAGACGGAGGTTGCCAGGACGGTGAACGGCTCATCGAGGCTGTTGGCCCCTTGGATCTCATAGGCGCGGGTGAAACGCTCGGGAGTCGCGTCCCAGTTCAGCACGGCCACGTCGCCCTCATATTCCAGAGCGAGGCCCGACAGGGGGGGGAAGTGAACATCCCACCGATACGTCAGCGTGAGGCCTTCGTCGTCGGAGAGGTAGATGTTGCCGTCCCGGTCGACGTTCAGAGCGGCCGGATCATCGAGAACGTCCTCTTCGCCCAACTGGATGAGGATTTGCCCTAGGCCCGCCTCGATGACGGTGACACGGTGCGTATCCTTGTCCAGCGCAAACAGATTCCCCGCGGCATCGAAGTCCAGGGCCGCCACCCGTGCCGGGAGCAGTCCGTGAGCCATGGGTTGCAGACGCCCCTCGTTTGTGTCGAGGTGGCCGGCCTGCGTGCCGTCCTCGTTCCAGACGAAGATCTCCCCATCCGGCGCGACGGTTACACCCGCCGGTTTGACGACAGGGTAAGCCGCGATCAAGCTTGCTAGGTCGGAGCTGAAGATCTTGACTCGGTCGTTGTCCGTGTCGGCGATGATGATTCGTCCGTCGGGTAATAGAGCCACACCGTGTGGCCCGTTGAGCCTGCGCTCGTCCTGGTAGTTGTCACCATAGGTTCCGAGGGGACGTCCCCCTTCCAGGTGGAAGATCGCGAATCGGTCGCGACGCGAGTCGGCGATGATCACCATAGTGTCGCCGAGAGCCGCCGCGGCGACATCGCCAATCTCCTGCGTGAACTGACGCTGCGGACCCACCTGCGGGTCGGGCGTGTAGGCGAAGACGCTGTCGCCATAGACGGTCGCCTGCCGATCGACCTGCGCCGAGACCATCTGTACGATGTTCTTGTCCATCTTTAGCAGCAGACGAGGCACGCCATTCGGCGCGTAGTCGATGTCGAGAAGCGTGCCGGACAGACGGCGCGGGACTTGGGTTACGCGAATCGGGAAGTCAAACTCGGGTAGGGCGGCCAGACCCTCCTCGGTCTCGAGGTGGATGCGCTCCACCTTGCGCAGTCTCCGATCGAGGATGACCGCCTCATCGGCTGCGGCAAAGGCAACGTCGACAGGTTCCTGAAAAGCACCTCGGCCGCTGCCCTTGCCCCCGTAGAGGAGATCGCTGGTCGCCAGACTGTCGTCGGCGGCGGCGTTGCGCCGGTAGAGTCGAGCCGCATCCTCGTCCAAGATGACCGCGGTACCGAGCACGTTGACGACTGTCGCCACGGGATCGCCCAAGCGGCCACCACGGATGGGGACGCGTTCGATCAGCGATCCCGGGAGTGCCGCGGACCACGGGATGTCGGTGAACGGCGGCAAGATCAGTAGGTGGGTCGGGATGCGTTTGTCCGCCACGTAGATGGCGCCGTCGCGGCCCACCGCCAAGGAGAGAGGATCTCTGATGTTCTCGGCGAACGCGATTTCGCGAACAAACGTGCCATCCCAGCTGAAGATCTGAATGCCCTGACGTCCTTTGTCGAGCACATACACGTATCCTGCCGGACCGATGGCCAGGTCGATGGGGTCGGCCAACTCGCCTCCCCGATTGCCCTGCCGGCTAATCGCCCGCAGCGCTTGACCGGCGGGGTCATAGACAGAGATCTGTTTCCGGTCGCGGTCGAGCACGAACACGTGCCCTTCGCGCGTGATGGCGATGGCCGTCGGCTTCTCTAGTTGTCCCTGGCCGTATCGGCGCGTGGGGCTGCCCTGCGCGTCGAAGACCTGGACAACCCCCCGTTCGTCGGCCACGTGTATCATTCCATCGGGTCCAACAGCGATGGCGATGGGCCGGTCCAACCCGCCGGGTTGGTCCTTTGCCGGCAGTTGGAACGAGCCTTCCGTGACGTAGGTTGCGCGTGCCAATTGAGCGTGACTCGCGCCAG
>JASFMO010000081.1:0-10432 GCA_050117535.1 Gemmatimonadales bacterium
ATACGGTGGATCGCCTGCGTACCGACATGTCAGGCGGTGGATCGGGCGCGGCGAAAATCGGCGAGGAATTGGTCTACACGTTCAGGCACTTGCGGGAACGGGCCGTGGTTTTCGGCCATCCCGACCTCGGCCGAGTCGCACGCCGAGCGGGCGCGGCCATGCGTGCGGTTCTCGAAGGCCCGCGTTGGCGTTTGCAGAGCTTTGCCGTCGAGCTGGCGGATGCGTTGGCGGCGATGCGCGGCTATCTCTTGGCTGAGAGCGACGCCGAGCGTCGCGCCGCGCTCGAGCGAGCCGAGGAGTCGTTGGATGTCGCGACTCAGCCAACCGAGGAGCACGTCGTCGAGATCGACTCGCTCACCTACGCGCCTGAGGTTGCATTGGTGCGGGCCAAAGAGCTGTCCAGCGAGGCAGACGGAATTCTTAGGAACCGTGACCCCGACATGGCCCGGGTCCGCTCCTTGCTGGAGGAAGCGATGGGCCTCGTGCAGCACGCCATGGAAAAGACGGGCTCCGCAGGATGACGCGTGCCTGGCAGACGGTCGTTGGGCTCGCCGTCAGCCTGCTGCTGCTCTATTGGGTCCTGCACGACGTCTCATTCACGGAGCTGTGGGCGCACATCCGCGCCGCGGATATTGGATTGCTTGCGCTGAGCATCGCGATACAAACGGCCCTGTTCCTCGTGAGAGCCGCGCGGTGGAAAGTCTTCCTGAGACCCGCACTGGAGCGGCCGTCGTTCTATTCCCGTTTCGCCAGTACTTGCATCGGTTTCATGGCCAACAACCTGCTGCCCGCCCGCGTCGGCGAGTTTGCGCGCGCCTACGCTTTGAGCCGCACTCAGCCCATCACGGTGAGCGCCTCGTTCGGGTCGCTAGTCGTCGAGCGCCTGTTCGATGGACTTACCTTGGCGGCATTCCTGGCGGCACCACTCCTGCTGCCGGGGTTTCGGCTCGCGCCGGGCCTCGGCGGTCAGATCGTCAGTAAAGTGATTTTGGTGCTGTTCATCTTTGGCGGTGTCGCTGTGGCCTTGCTGGTGCTGATCATGCGCCCCGATCTCGCGGGCCGTCTGTTTCGGGCGTCGCTTGGCCGCCTGCTGCCGAGGCGGGCCGCGGACAAGATCGCCGAAGTCATCAAATCGTTCATCGGCGGACTCGGCTCGATGCGGCGCTTGGACCTCGTGGTCGCGGGATTTGCCTGGTCGTTTGCGCACTGGCTCGGGGGTGCGCTGGCTCTGTACGTCGGGATGCTGGCATTCGGGATTACCGAGCCGGGCTTCCTGGGCGCCGTGTTTCTCCAAGCCGTGAACGCGTTTCTCGTCTCGATCCCGTCATCGCCGGGCTTCTTCGGCCCATTCGAGGCGGGCGTACGGCTAGCCCTCGCCCCATTCGGCGTATCGGCGAGCCATGCGGTCAGCTTCGCGGCGGCATTCCACATTGGATCGTTCACCCCCGTCACTCTGCTGGGCCTGTACTATCTCAGCCGGCTAGGTCTCTCCTGGGGCGAGGTCGGACATAGCGAGGAACTGGTCGAGGGCAGCGGTCAGAGTGGCGTCGAGGGCTCGGAAGACTAGGACGATGAGTGGTGGCAACTGGAAGCAGACAGAGGCTCGAGCGAAGGTGAATTTGCGGTTGCGCATCTTTCCCCCCGCTGCCGATGGTTTTCATCCTTTGGAGACGATCTTCTGCCGCGTCGATACATGCGACCGGTTGCGGCTGCGACGGCGAAGCGAGCCCGGGGTGGCGATTCGCGTGATGGGGCTGGAGCGCGCGCCCGAGGGCCCGGAGAATCTCGCGGTTCGTGCCGCCGAGTTGTTTCTGTCCTGCACGGGAACGGCTGGCGGCGTGGAGATCGAGTTAGAGAAGAATGTGCCGCCCGGATCGGGACTCGGGGGTGGTTCGAGCGATGCGGCCGCCGTGCTGCGGTTGCTGTCCCGAGAGGCGGATTCGCCGCTGCAAGAGGGGGAGCTGCTGGCGATGGGCTCGCAGTTGGGAGCGGACGTGCCCTTCTTCATCACCGATGCTCCGCTCGCCGTCGGCTGGGGACGCGGAGACCGGCTGCTGCCGATTGCGGCGCCGGACCCGCTTCCTATGCTCATCCTGCTGCCAGAGCTGCACGTGTCGACGGGGGAGGCGTACGCGCGGTGGGATCGGCGGTATGAGGAAACGGGCATCGCCGCCTCAGCGCAGCCGTTCGAGCTGTCTATGTCGGCGCTGGCGAGTTGGAGCGGGATCCGCTCGCTGGCCGTCAACGACTTCGAGCCCGTTGTATACGGTTGGCAGCCGTGGCTCGGCGCCCTGAGGGATCGGTTGAACGAGAGCGAACCGATGGTGGCCATGCTGTCGGGGAGCGGATCCGCGCTGTTCGCCGTGTACGAGGACGAAGAACAGCGCGACGCCGTCGCGGCGGAACTGGGCGCGGAACTGTCGGACGTGCGAGTGGAGTCGGCTCAGGGGCCGTTGTAGGCTGGATTAGCTCGATTAAGGTGTAGCGGCAGGCCAGGGGGCCTTGATCCGAGGCGAACAACGGAAGAGATTGCGACGTTGGTGCGCGGCCGTGTGTCGCGACTGGCCCGTCGTCTAATGGCAGGACGCTGGACTTTGGATCCAGAAATGGAGGTTCGACCCCTCCCGGGCCAATATACCCCTTCAGATGAGCTCTTCCGACGAGTGTCCGATGAAGACGGTTTGCGTCTGTTATCTAGGACGTTCCTGGATGCTCACTACTGCCTGCAGCCTGACTCCCCATCCTGGAAGGGGCACCTGCCGCTACGCGGGAAGCGCGAGCAGTACGATGAAGGCGAGGTAAGCGGCCAGGAAGACCGCGCCCTCCCAGCGGGTGAGCCGCAACGTCGTCCAGACGAAGGGCAGTACCAGAATGCTCACCGCCAGCATGACTGGCGCCTCGACTCTGATCACCGATCCGGCCACGGGTAGCGGCCTGGCCATGGACGCGATACCGAGCACGGCGAACAGGTTGAAGATGTTGGAACCGATGACGTTGCCGACCAGGATGTCGCCTTCGTCCTGAATCGAAGCGGCAATCGCGGTCGCCAGCTCGGGCAGCGAAGTACCGATGGCCACGACGGTAAGACCGATGGCCAGCTCAGAGACGCCCAGAAAGCGAGCCGTTTGGGCGGCGCCGGTCACGACCATGTGCGCCCCTCCGAGCAGGGCGGCTAGCCCGACGCAGGTCAGGAGTATGTGCCCCCAGATGGTGCCTCCAGCGGGGACGAACTTCTGGTACTCGACCTCGATGGCGGGCGATTCGCGCCGTCCGCCTTCCAACAGATAGAGGGTGTAGGCCATGAATCCCACGGCGAGTGACAGCCCGTCAAAGCGACTCAACTCGTTGTCGAGCGCGAAGATGTAGAAGGCGAGCGAGGCGAATATCATGATGGGGACCTCGCGGACGAGCAGCCTCATCTGCACGCGGATCGGCCGGATTAGGGCGGCGATGCCCAGAATGAGGGCGATATTGGCCACGTTCGATCCAACCACGTTGCCGATGGCGATATCGCCGCTGTCGCGCACCGATGCGACCACTCCGACGAGCAGCTCCGGCATGGACGTGCCCATCGCCACGACGGTCAGTCCGACGATGAGCGCGTTGACCCCCAGGCGACGGGCTAGGCGTGAAGCTCCCCGGATCATGAGGTCGGCGCCGAGGTACAACGCCCCCAGGCCTAAGATGAACTTGAGCAGATGTATCGCCACCATGACGGCGGGAAATGTGGAGCGTGTCCGCCTTTCGGACAAGTCGCTTGGAAGCGAGCGGGTCAGAGGGCGCGTCTATCGTTGGTCAGGCGGTGCGCTGGACCGGCGATGACAGCCGCCCCGTTGACGGTTTTTTAGGGGCGCGATAAGTTGCGGGGCCCCATTAAATTCAAAGGTTTCTTCATAGGCGATGGACACATCCGGAATAGATCCCAAGAGCGGCGAAATGATGCTGCTCTCGGGAACGGCGAATCGCCCGCTAGCCGAGGCGATCGCGAGAAGGCTAGGCGTTGGCCTCTGTGACGTTACGATCAGGCCGTTCTCGGACGGCGAGATATTCGTCCGCATCGACGAGAACGTCAGGGGGCGTGACGTCTTCATCATCCAGCCGACGGTGCCGCCGGCCGAGACCATCATGGAGCTTCTGCTGCTGCTCGATGCCGCGAGCCGAGCTTCGGCGGCTCGCGTGACGGCGGTTGTACCGTATTTCGGCTATGCCCGGCAGGACCGGAAAGACCAGCCGCGTGTCGCGATCGGCGGCAAACTGCTCGCCAATCTCATCGCGAAGGCAGGGGCCGATCGGGTGGTCTCCGTGGACTTCCACCAGCATCAGCTGCAGGCCTTCTTCGACATTCCCGTCGATCATCTGTACGCGCTGCCGGTATTCGTCGAGCACTATAGCAAGCGGGACATGAAGCCGTTGGTGGTCGTCGCCAGCGATGTCGGCGCTGCGAAGATGGCGAGGGGCTACGCGCGAAGGTTGGGCGGCGAGATCGCCATGATCGACAAGCGTCGACCGGCGCCCAACGTTGCCGAAGTCGTGAACGTCGTCGGCGACGTGCGGGGGAAGAACTGCCTGATTCCCGACGACATGATCGACACGGGTGGGACAATGGCCGAGGCGGTGCGGGCGCTCAAGGACCACGGCGCCAACGATGTCTATCTATGTGCGACGCACGCACTGCTCAGTGGCCCGGCGGTGGATAGGCTTTCCAATCTTCCTGTGCGTGAGGTCGCGGTAACCGATACGATCCATCTGGCCGAGGAGAAGCGGTGGCCGGCGTTGCGGATTCTCCCGGTGGCGGATTTGCTTGCCCGGGCGATTCGCTACATTCACGATAACGAGAGTGTCAGTAGTCTGTTCGAGTAGTTGATGAGGTTCAGGATCACCGAAATGAGAGAAAGGTGTGCCGTTAGATGGCTACGAAAGTGAAGCTAGAGGCTCAACTGAGAAGCGAAACGGGGAAGGGGGCGGCCCGCTCGTTGCGGCGCTCGGGCTTCGTTCCCGCCGTGGTCTATGGCCACGGTGAGGAGACGCGATCTTGCAAGCTCGCTTGGCGGGAGCTGGAGAAGATCCTCACGTCGGTCAAGTGGGAAAACACGATCATCGATTTGCAGATGGACGACGGCAACGCGTCCAGCGTGCTGATTCGTGATGTCCAGCTGCATCCCTGCCGTCCCGAGGTGTTGCACGTCGATTTCCTCGCCGTGCATAAGGGCGAGAAAGTGAAGCTGGAGATTCCGGTGCAGGTGGTTGGCATGGCGCCGGGCGTCAAAGAGGGCGGGATCCTGGAGCACCACCGGATGGAGGTGGAGATCCGCTGCATCCCTTCGAACATTCCGGCAACCTTGGAGATCGACGTTTCGAACCTGGCTATTGGCGACGTCGCGAGTATCAGAGACCTCGTGGTACCTGAGGGCGTCGAGATTCTCGACGATCTCGACGGCACGATCTGCTCGATTGTGCCGCCGGCTGTTCTGAAGCAAGAGGTGGAAGAGGAAGAGGCCGTGTTGGAGGCTGAAGAGGAGGTGGCCGAGCCGGAGGTGATCGGTCGTGGCAAGCCCGCCGAGGAGGAGGAAACCGAGGAGGGCTAGATCTGAAAGCCATCGTTGGGCTGGGCAACCCGGGGGCCCGGCACGATGCCACGCGTCACAACGTGGGCTGGTGGCTGGTGGACGTGCTTCGACGCCACTGGTCTGCGACCCCGTTTCAACAAGAGCATCTTTGGCTTCGCGCTGCGGCGGACGTCTCGGGCATCGGCGAGGTCTGGCTTGTCAAGCCCACTGTCTACATGAATCGCAGCGGTGTCGCGGTGCGCGCGTTGGCGGAGAGCGAATCCCTCGATCTGCAGAGCGATCTTCTGGTGGTGGTCGACGATGTGGCGCTGGAGCCAGGTCGACCGCGGTTTCGCGCCAGGGGCTCGGCCGGTAGCCACAACGGGCTGCAGTCGGTTGAGCTGGCACTCGGCACCCGGGATTACGCGCGGCTACGGATCGGGGTCGGCGCGGCGCCGGCGGGCGTCGACTTGGCCGATTGGGTACTCTCGGAATTCGACGACCCGGCCGCAGAAGATGCAGTGCTGGCGGTCCTGCCGCAGTTGGCCGAGGGGGTCGAGCTTTGGGCACGCGAAGGGATCGACGCGGCGATGAATCGCTACAATGTGGCGCTCGGTGGACCGGGTGCCACGGAGGTCGATGGATGAACCGATCGTAGGGCGTCCGGCGTGACGACTTTCGAGTTCGCTCTCGTCGCCGGTCGGCCGCTGTCTTACCGAAATGACCAAGGAGGGTCAAGTGACAGGTTTCGCGGTGAACTTTGCGGCGCCCTCGGGCTTTCTGGGGCTTGTGGTTGCCGGGCTCATCTACTTTTACCTGCGTAAGCAGCCGGAAGGCTCGGAGATCATGTCCGGGCTGGCTCGACAAATCCAAGAGGGCGCGCGTGCGTTCTTGAAGCGCGAGTACTCGGTCCTCATTCCCTTCATCATCATCGTTGCCATCCTGCTTTTCGTGGCCTTGAGGTCCCTACCGACCTCGCTCGCCTACATCGGCGGCGCGCTCTGCTCGCTGTTGGCGGGCCTATTCGGGATGAATGCGGCGACGATCGCGAACGTCCGCACTTCCGAGGCGGCGCGCGAGTCGGGGCAGGGCAAAGCGCTGCGCATCGCTTTCAACGGCGGCGCCGTCATGGGGCTTTCGGTTGCGAGCCTTGGGCTCTTGGGTCTCGGTGTCGCGCTCGTCATCTACTCCGGCACGCTGAGCGGCGATAGCGCTTTCAAGACTTTCAGCGAGATCATCGCTGGGTTCGCGATGGGTGCCAGCTCGATCGCGCTGTTTGCGCGTGTGGGAGGCGGCATCTACACCAAGGCGGCGGACGTCGGCGCGGATCTCGTGGGCAAGGTCGAGGCCGGGATTCCCGAGGATGATCCGCGCAATCCAGCGACGATCGCTGACAACGTGGGTGATAATGTCGGCGATGTCGCCGGGATGGGCGCCGACATCTTCGAGTCGTACGTCGGTTCGGTGATCGCTACGATCGCTATCGGTGCTACCTCGGCTCAGATCATGACGGAGCAGCGGCTCGAGGCCGTGACGCTTCCGATTCTATTTGTCATGTTCGGGCTCGGCGCCAGCTTCCTCGGCATCTTCTCGATGAAACTGATGGAGAAGGCGAACCCGGCAGCGGCACTGCGGAACGCCACGTACATCGCCGCGATCCTCTTCTGGATCGTTGCGGCCTGGGTGACGATAGAAATGGACATCTTTGCCGGTAACGCCGAATTCGGTGCGCTCGGACCGTTCTGGGCCATGCTGGGCGGGTCGCTGGTAGGGATCTTCATTGGACTCTCGACCGAGTACTACACGGCGGCTGGGCCGATCCGAAAGATCGCCGAAGCCTCACAGACGGGTGCGGCCACCAATATCATCGCGGGCCAGGCGGTGGGGATGATCTCCACAGCCATCCCGGTGCTTCTCATCTGTGCGGCCATCTGGATGGCCTACCACTTTGCCGGCCTGTATGGAATCGGGATCTCTGCGGTCGGCATGCTGGCCACGGTGGGCGTGACCATGTCGGTGGACGCCTACGGCCCGGTGGCCGACAACGCCGGCGGGATAAGCGAGATGAGTGGTCTGGGCCCGTCCGTGCGCAGCATCACGGACAGCCTCGATGCTATCGGAAACACGACCGCGGCCATCGGCAAGGGCTTTGCCATCGGTTCGGCGGCGCTCACCGCTCTGGCTCTCTTCTCCGCCTATTCCTCGGCGGTCGGGCTTCAGGAAACCGGCATCAATCTCGTCAGCCCGATGGTTGTGATTGGGATTTTCATCGGAGGCACATTACCGTTCGTCATCGCGGCGTTGACCATGACCGCGGTCGGGCGTGCGGCCTCGGGGATGGTGACCGAAGTCCGCCGGCAGTTCAAGGAGATTCCTGGTTTGATGGAGGGTACCGGCAAACCGGATAGCGCTCGGTGCGTGGATATCTCGACGCGCGCCGCGCTCCGTGAGATGATCTTGCCAGGGTTGTTGGCGGTGGTCGCGCCGGTCTTGGCCGGGATGTTCTTGGGCGTCGAGGCGTTGGGAGGACTGCTGGCCGGGGCGACACTGGCCGGCGTGCTGCTCGCCCTGTACATGGCGAACGCCGGCGGCGCGTGGGACAACGCGAAAAAGTTCATTGAGGCCGGTGCGTATGGCGGCAAGGGCTCCGACCCGCACAAGGCTGCCGTCGTCGGCGACACCGTGGGTGATCCGTTCAAGGACACCTCGGGTCCCTCGATGAACATTCTGATCAAGCTGATGAGCGTTGTCAGCCTGGTGCTGGCGCCGTTCTTCGTCGCCTGGTGGAGTTGACCTGAGATAGCGTAGTCAGTTGCCGGTCCCCCGAGCCGCGGCTGGTGCGGGGGGCCGGTGGCATCAGATGAAGTAGGGGACCCGGCATGAGTCGCGCGTTGAAGGCGGGAATCGTCGGTCTTCCGAATGCGGGGAAGTCGACGCTGTTCAATGCGCTCACCGCGGCCGGCGTGCCCGCGGAAGTCTATCCGTTCACGACCATTGATCCCAACATAGGCGTCGTCGAGGTTCCCGATCCTCGTTTGGACCGAATCTTCGAGCTGGTGCAGCCGCCACGGAAGGTGGGAGCGGTAGTCGAGTTCGTCGACATCGCCGGTCTCGTTGAAGGCGCTCACCGAGGAGAGGGTTTGGGGAACCGATTCTTGGGGCACATCCGCGAGGTGGAGGCGATCATACACGTGGTGCGTGGCTTCGATGACGCGAATGTCGCGCACCCAGCCGGTAAGCTGGATCCGGTTCGCGATGTCGGTTTGGTGGAGACGGAACTGCTGTTGGCGGACTTGGAAACGGTGGAGAACCGGCTCGACCGACTTCAGCGGGCAGCCCGGAGCGGAGACAAGGCGGCGCAGCGGGAGGCCGAGTTCGTCGAACACGTGAAGTCTGAGCTCGGGGAGGGGCGGCCGGCCCGCGAACTGAATTGTACGAAGGAGGAGTGTGATATACTTCAGTCACTATTCCTGCTGACGCGCAAGCCGGTCTTGTACGTGGCCAATGTCATCGAGGCCTGTGCTGTCGATGGGGGTGAACGGGCGGCGGCACTGGCAAGCCGGTTTGGATCGGATAGAGTCCTGCCGCTCTGCTGTCAGCTGGAGGAGGGGCTGCTGAGTCTGACCCCGGAGGAGCGCACGGAGTACTTGCAGTCGCTGGGGCTGGAACGACCCGGTGTGGAGCGGTTGATCCGTGCGACGTACAGGCTGCTGGGCCTGATCACGTTCTTCACCTTCAATGAGAAGGAGGTTCGGGCCTGGACGATCCGGCGTGGCGCGCTTGCCCCACAGGCTGCGGGCGTGGTTCACACCGATTTCGAAAAGGGGTTCATCAGGGCCGAGACCGTCGCCTTCGAGGACTTCGTCAAAGCCGGTTCGCTGAAGGCGGCGAGGGATCGAGGGCTGGTCCGAGCGGAGGGGCGGGAGCACATTGTCGAGGACGGTGACATCCTGCTGTTCCGCGCCCACGTTTGACACTTCCGGATCCCCTCGACCGCGAGAACTTGAGCTTACGGCGGCGTTCGCATATTTTCCCTGCGTTTCCGGGCAGCACATGCCTTCACAGAGAACCTGCTCTGCCCTCGTCACCGGGCGGGGCCATGTGAGTTCGGCTAATCGATCTCAGACCAAAGGGAGGTGGCAATGCGCGACTACGAGATCGTCTACATCTTCGATTCAGCCCTCGATCGCACGGTCATCGATCAAAAACTGGAGCGGTTCAACCAACTCGCCACGAGCGATGCCGGGGGCGAGGTCACCGCTGTAGAGCACTGGGGCAAGCGGCAACTCTCCTATCCGATCCGTAAGCACGACAACGGCTATTACGTCGTGACTCAGCTTCGCACCGTCCCGGCCAGTCTGCCCGAGTTCGAGCGGGCGGTCAAGCTGGACGAGGACGTGCTACGCTATCTAGTGGTGCTATCCGAGGGTGAGCTTCCGGTCCCGAGGTCGTCCGAGGTACTGGCTGCGCGTCGGAACGATGACGATGAAGGCGAAGACGATGACGAGGACGATGACGACTGACTCCGCGTGTTGAAGACGGAGAGCGAAAGAGACTGATTTGAACATTGGATGGTAGGCATGAGAAGAGGACGTAAGCCGTGCCAGCTTTGTGAGGCGAAGTTGGATACCGTGGATTACAAGGACGAGCAGCTGCTCTCGCGTTTCGTGACCGATCGAGGCAAGATCGTACCGAGCCGGATCACCGGGACGTGTGCGTCGCACCAGCGGCAGCTGACGCGAGCGATCAAGCGCAGCCGGTACCTGGCACTGCTTCCCTACGTGGAAGAATACCGGCACTAGTGTGACCGTGCCGTCTCGTCGCGGCGATCTGGCGCGTTTGGCCAGCTTCGGCGTCATCACGGTCGTTTTCGCGGTAACGCAGCC
>JASFMO010000082.1:0-10372 GCA_050117535.1 Gemmatimonadales bacterium
CGGCCGCGGCCGACGGTTTCACCACCCACCACAACGTGCCCAACGCAATGCCAGTCTCGAGCAGCAGCACCAGCCGCTCGAGCAGCCACTCATCGGGCAGCAGCCCTCTGACCAACTGCAGCACGTACAGTCCGGCCAGCACGTAAAGAGCGTTACGAACCCGCGAGCTGATCTGGCTCGCGAGCAAGCGCAACAAGGGAATCAGAAGCGTCAGGAGTGCGAGATCGTAGACCACGGCTGGCGCGCTCGGGTAGATCCAGATCACCGGCACGAGGGCGATGATGAACGCCGATGAGAAGGGTCTGGCCAGGACTTCCGCCGCCGCCCGCAAGCTCTCTTCGTCAAACGACCAACTCCGGCTGCGATGCCTGAGGGCGAGCGTCACGAACATCAGCGCAGCCAACAGAAGGGCGTGCAGCCAGCCACGCCCGCCGTTCTGTCGGAAGTAGTCCCTCAGGATGGCCATCCTCTGACCGATGGCCTCCCCCACACGCTGCAGGAACGGCGTCTCGACCGGCTCGGCCTCGACAGAACTCCACAGCGGCGGCGCGTTTTGCCGGAACATGCGCCGCGTTATCTCTTCTTGCGCCTGTCCTATTTCGGCCAGCTCATCTCTCAGCTGCGACAGCTCATTCGAAACCCGGCTCTCGAGCTCCACGGCGGCGTCGAGACTGGTCTGCAGCTCCCGGCGTACGCTGTCGCTCACGGCGAGCACCGCCGCGACCGGCTCGAGCAAAGCCTCGGGGTACTCTTCCTCCCGCACCGAACGTTGCGTCACCGTCCACTGCGCCCGAATGGCGCGAAGCTCCTCGGCCGCCGCCCCCAGATCGGCAACCCGGCTCTCCAGACTCCCATAACCGGCGCTCAATCGCGTCTCCAGGCGCTCGAACGCGCTGAGCGCGTCTCTGAGACGCCGCGTCGGCATCTCATCCAGCTGCGAGAGATCGTACTCGTCTCTCAGTCGCGAATGCGCCTCGGATAGGCCGGGAAATTCCTCCCGGATCCGCTCGCTGTTCGGGTCGGGCCTCGATACCGAACGGATCTGCCGCAGTCTGGCCGCTGCCTCATCCGATCTCCGCACGATCTCCGACGGCGGGATTGCCACAGGCTCCTGCCGCGCCGTGTCGACCTGCGCCGTCGACGACCGCTGCGGCTCGGCGGCGGCCAGGTCCAGCGGGGCGCCGGCTAGCGCCATCCACAGCCAACAGACACCGACCAACCATCCGCCACGCCGACCCGCTTGCGACCGCACCAGCCGTTCACGTCCTCGCATCTCTCGATTTCTCATCTCTGTCCGTCCGATATCCGCGGCTCTTCCCGCCAACCTCGTGCCCTCAGGCGGTCGAGAACTCGGCCGCATCGATCGCCCGCACCTCCTCATCCTCGAGCACAACGTCCGCCGCCCCCGCTGCGTCCACCGCATGCTGGACCGTTCGCGACCCCGGTATCACGATCACGGCCGGCCCGCGACCCAATACCCAAGACAGCACGACCGCGTGGGCCGAAACACCGTGTCGTTCGGCGATCCGACGAACCACCGGGTGCCCGGGCAGCTTCTTGTTCAGTCGCCCACCTCCCACCGGACTGTAAGCCAAGAACCCTATCCCATTGTCAGAACAGTGTTTGACCACCCCCGTTTCGAGCGCTTCCCGGAAGAACGGATTGAGGCGATTCTGCACCGTCACGACCTCGACCCGCTCCCGTGCCACTTCGATCTGCGCGACCGATACGTTCGACAGGCCAACCCACCGCACCTTCCCTTCCCGCTGCAATTCGGCCAGGGCACCCACGCTGTCCGTGAACGGCACGTCGGGGTCCGGCACGTGATGCTGGTACAAATCGAGGCGCTCCACGCCCAGCGCCTTCAGCGACCTTTCGCAGGCAGTCCGCAGGTGATCCGGGTGGCCGTTGTACTCCCAGCGTCCATCCGGCCGCGTCATCCCTCCTTTGGTGGCGACGATGATCGAATCCCGGTCGCCCGACCAGCCGGCCAGCGCCTTGGCGATCAGGCGTTCGTTGTGTCCGATGTCGTGGTCGTCCAGGCAATAGACGTCCGCGGTGTCGATGAGCGTCATCCCGGCCTCCAGCGCCGCATGGATGACCGAGATGGCTTGGGCCTCCGACGGCCTGCCGCCCAACGATAGCGGCATGCCACCGAATCCAACCGCCGAGACCTCTGGGGCCCCGGGCCCCAGCGAGCGCGTAATCATTGACTTCGCCCCTCCCTTTGCTCCTTCGATCGAGCCTCCGGGTCGAGGGCCCGCGAGGCCGCGGCCAGCACCGGCGCGATCGTCTCGGGGTACCGCGAGCTGATGTGGCCCGCGTCCAGCCAGATCAGTTGCTTCGGCTCGCCCGCCGCGTCGTACAGGCCCTCCACCGAACTCACCGGGATGCGGTCGTCCCGGCGGCCGTTGATGATGATGGTCTCGCGCGGAGCGATCCGCCCCACGTAGTCGAGTGGCTCGATCGCCGCCACCAGCCACGCTCCAATTCGGGCCACGGCCGCGCGCAGCCACAACGGTCGCAACTTCAGGTTCGCCCTCAGCAGGGCCGCGTAGTCCGCTCCTCCGTATATGATGAGGACCTTGCCCGCCCGCTCGTCCAGCGCCCCAGCCACGGTGATCAACTGGGCCCCGAAACTGGCGCCGGCGTAGACCAGTCCGGATATGTCGACATCTTCACGCGATGCGAGGTAGTCGCCGCCGAGCATCACCGCCGAAGGCGTCAACAGCATGGCGCGGCGGACCGCGAATACACGCACCAGAAACTGCCACCAACTCAGACGCGTTGGGCCATCCCAGGGGTAGTCCAGCCCGAGGATGACGTACGGCTCCGCGGGCGTGAACAGCTCCGCCGCCATCTTACCCGTGTTCGTGCCGCCGATCACGATGACCGCCGGCCAGCGCCCGCGTGGCTTGGGCACCCTCAGATAGCCCCGCACCCGGTAATCGGCACTGCTCACCAGCGTAATCTGAAACGCCTCATAGAGCGAGTCTCCCCCCGCCGCAGCTGTTTCTACGTCGACCAGCTCGCCCTTCTGGCTCCAGAACTCTTCCGGGGCATCGAACGACAACGCCCATCCGCCGGCAAGCACGAGCGCCGCGAGGGCCGCGAGGGCGATCGCCAGCCGGCGCCGTGTCCGCCTCGACCTCCCCGGCCGCTCATCGGGCCGGTCTTTCCTTCCGAGCAACATATCGGCACAATACGCAGGCCGGCGGCCAGCGGCCACCGGGCAGGTTCATCGATCTCAGGAGGGATACGGTGGCAGCGCAAAACGCGATCACCCGGATCTGCATGCTCAGCACGCATGGCTACATGGACCCGGTACCGCGCCTCGGAAGCACCGATACCGGCGGACAGGTCGTGTACGTACTGCAGTTGGCCAAGGCCTTCGCTCAGCTTGGAATCGGCGTTGACATCTACACGCGCTGGTTCGACCGTCGCCGACGCCAAGTCGAGCCGCTCCCGGACCACCCTTTGGCCCGTATCATCCGCATCCCGGCCGGCCCCTGGGAGTTCATACCCAAGGAGGAGATCTACCCTGTCCTACCCGAGCTGGCGGACAACCTGACCCGGTTCATCCTCGACGAGGGCCTTGAATACGATCTGCTTCACGGCCACTACGTCGACGCCGGAATCGTGATGCTCGAAGTCGCCGAGCGTTTGCAGCGCCCGACATTCTTCACCGCCCACTCGCTCGGGGCCTGGAAGCGCGAGCAGTTGGGCGGTGACCCGACGGAGATGGAACGGAAGTTCAACTTCGAGCGGCGCGTCTCGGAGGAGCAGCGCATCTTCCGCTCCGTTTCCGCACAGACGGTCACCTCCGAACTGCAGCGCGACAAGATCAGGGAACTGTACGGGTGGCAATCTCAGAACATCGAGGTCATCCCGCCCGGTGTCGATGTCCGGTTCTTCCGCCCCCCGGACCCCAATCGGCCTGTGCCCCAGACCGATCTCCCGGAGCGCTACGTGTTCTGCCTCAGCCGCATCGATTCCGGGAAGGGACACGACTTCCTCATCGACGCCTTCGACCTGGTCAGGCGTGAGCTCCCCGATGTTCGGCTGGTCATCGGTGGCGGCTCTCCGACGCCGCAGCTTCGCGAGTTGGCCGTCCTGGGGACCATGCATGCGATCATCGACGAGAAACAGCTGCACGATCACGTGACCATCGCCGGTTACGTCGCGGATGACCGGTTGGTCCCCTACTACCAGAGCGCGGCCCTCTTCACCCTGCCCTCGCTGTTCGAGCCGTTCGGCATGACGGTCCTCGAGGCGATGGCCTGCGGAACGCCCGTCGTCGCCTCACGCCTGGGCGGTATCCGAACCGTCATCAACTCGGGACAAAACGGCCTGCTGGTCGACCCCACGGACCGCGACGAGTTTGCCGCCGCCATGGTCCGGCTTTTGACCGACGCATCACTGGCCGAGCGCCTGGGCGAGGCGGGACGCTCGGCCGTGATCTCGGAGTTCAGCTGGGAGGCGATCGCCCGGCGGCATCTGGGTCTGTTCGAGCGCCACCTGATACGCTGAGTCGGACAGCGGGATGTCCGGACCACGCGCACGAGCCGGGGTAGCCCCGCGTTCTCGTCACGGAGGACTGACGACTCTACTTCCGTTGGGCGACGAACGTGCCGTTCGGCTGGGCCAGCACGAGCTCGCTCACCGCTCCTGTCTCGTCGCGCCTGAATTCCGCGCTGTACCCGCTCAAGCCTTTCAGATCGAACGACGTACCGCGAGTCGGCACCAACTCGTAGGTCGGCTGCCCGGGGACCGTCAGTGTCAGCGTGTCATCCCCTCTCAGGGCAACCGCCATCACAACACCGCCCAAATCGTACTCGCCCACGAACGGCTCGAGGAACGCGTGCTCACGCATCGATTCGTTCGCCACGCGCTTGAACAGGATGTCCTCGACGGCCGGTTCCAACGGAACGTGCAGTTCGTCGATGTCGCCCTGCTTGTCGTAGCGGAACATCACCTTGATCCCGCTCGCCGGCACCATCGGGTCCTCGGCGATCTCGAACACATCGTAGTGGAAGTGTTCGAGCGGCACGCTGATGTCGTTGAACGTCGCCCGAAGGTTCCCGCCGTCCACCTCGATCCTCACCACTCCATACGCGGGATGCGCGTAGTCGCCGGCATAGTCCGCCAACTCGTGAGATAGGCTCGTGCCCTGCACCGGCCCGCCCTCTTCCTCGCCCTCCTGCTCGGCCTCTTCGGCCCGCGCCTGCTGCTCCTTCACGCGGCCGACCCAGTCCACCGGATCGAGGCCGAGGACGCGGTCGTACACCCCGCGCGTGACGACCGTCGGGACCGGGTTGTTGCCGGACTTGTTCGTCAGCACGATCATCCCGACGTTCTCCGACGGGATGAACGACAGCAACGAGATGAAGCCATCGATCCCGCCGCCGTGGTGCACCAGCTTGCGACCCCGGTAGCTGGTCACGAAGAACCCCATGCCGTAGCTCGTATGACCGAGCTCGTCGTACTGTATCGTCCCCCGGATCGCCATCTGCGGCATCTGCATCTGCTCCGCATTGCCGCTCGACAGTATTTGCTCCTCGCCCAGCTCGCCCTTGTTGATGTGCAACTGCACGTAGCGGATCATCTCTTCCACGCTCGAGTTGATCGAGCCGGCCGGCCCGACCTCGTCGATATTGCGGAAGTCGATCTGCTGCACGACGCCATCGTTTTCGGCGTACGGGTAAGAGAAGTCATCCGACTTCTGGCTGACGTCGACCGAGAAGTTCGAGCCTGACATAGCCAGCGGCTCGAAGACCCGCTCCCTGACCAGAGCTTCCCAACTCTTTCCCTCGATCTGGCCGGCCAGGTATCCGGCTGTCATGAACATCAGGTTCTGATATTGAAAGACTTCTCGGAACTCCCTATTCGGCTCGATATAGCGCAGCCGCTCGTACAGATCGCGCCGCGTCAGGTCCGAACCGTACCAGAGGAGATCGTGCCGCGGCAGCCCCGAGCGGTGTGTGACCAGGTCCCGAGGCGTCATGTACTCGGTCGCCACGTCATCGTACAGCACGAAGTCCGGCAGGTAACGGCGCACCGGCTCGTCCCAGTCCACCTTGCCTTCATCCTCGAGCATGCCCAACAGCGTCACCGTGAACGATTTGCTGATCGAACCGATCGCGAACAGCGTGCTCGCGGTGACCGGTAGCTGCTCATCCAGATCCCGATACCCATACCCTTTCGAGAGGATGACTTCTCCATCCTGGACGACGGCGATCGCCAGCCCCGGTATCTTCCATTCCTCCATCGCCTGCCCGATGTACGCGTCGATGTCATCGAGTACCGCCGCGTTGTCCGGCGGCGGCTGGATCGCATGGCCAGTCGAAGGAACTACCGCGAAAGAGAAGCCGGTCGCCAGCACGAGCACGGCCGCAGTCAGCCTACCCATGAGACCTCCTGGAGTGACAATCTGAACGTTGTTGCCTTGCAGGTCGGGCCGTCGCGTACGGCTACCTTGCGCCCTACCGGTGGTGGTGGAATCTCAGTCCGGGCTGACCCGGAAAGCCTCATCGCCCGCCCGGACGCGCTCGTTCAGCTTCACCGCCACCTCGGTGCCGGCCGCGGCCGCTTCTACGGCCCCGTGCTCCACCTGCATCGACGTTATCTCCTGTTCGAATTCGGTGGTGTGGCCGCGGATATGCAGGACGTCGCCGACCTTGATGTCCGCTGTCAGTTTCAGGACGCCGACCTGTGGCTTCGGGAAGTAGTGAGTGATGGTGCCAACCAGCTCTTCAGCCATCTTACCCTCCTCCCTTGTGTCGATGGAAGGCGCTAAAGGCGCCCCGCCCGACCGTCGACGCAGCATCCTTCGGTCCCGGGCGGCTTCGAGTCTTCCGTTCTCGTTTCCTGCAACGTACCGCGCACCTTAGAAGCGCGAAAGACACCGACCCGTCTGCCACAACCACCTCGGCCATTGCCTACTACCGAAAGCCGACGGGACTGTTATACTGACCATGGGCGACGGCCGGACCGCGTTCCCGCACGCACCGGGTCAGGCCTGCGCTCGCTCCGAAAACCTGTTGCTTTCTCACCAGACAAAGCACGGTCAACTGCCGAAGGAGGCTGTGAGGGATGGCCGCACACCAGGGGACGATCGGAATTCTGACGGGTGGAGGTGACGTACCGGGCCTGAATCCGGCGATTCGCGCGATCACGATTCGCGCGCTTCGCGAGGGTTACAAGGTCATGGGGATTCGCCGCGGCTGGGCCGGACTGGTCGATCTCGTGCCCGATAAGGAAGCCAACAACAGCAGTTGCGTCACCACCCTCACCGAGGAGGTCGTCAACCGGGCCGGGCGAACGGGTGGAACCTTTCTTCACACCTCGCGGACCCGCCCCAGTCACCTTCCGAAGGCACTCGTGCCGCCGCACCTGGCCGACCGCTACACCGAGGACATCAATGACATCACGCCCGATGTGCTCAAGAACTTGGAGTATCTCGGTATCGACACCCTGATCCCCATCGGTGGTGACGATACGCTCAGCTACGCCCAGCGACTGCACGAAGAAGGCATGAGGGTCGTCGGAATTCCGAAGACGATGGACAACGACGTGCCGGGAACCGATTACTGCATCGGGTTCAGCACCTGCGTCGCCCGGACCATCCAGCTCACCCACAGCCTGCGCACGACGGCGGGGTCGCACGAGCGCTTCTTGGTTATCGAGGTCTTCGGTCGCTACGCCGGATACACCGCGCTGCTGCCCACAATGGCCGGGGCCGCCGACCGCTGTTGCATCCCCGAGCACCGCTTCGACATCGAGCGGCTGGCCGAGCTGCTGATCTACGATCGCAATCGCAACCCCAGCCGGTACTCGGTCGCGCTCATCTCGGAGGGCGCTCAGACGGCCAGCGACGCCGGAATGTCGTTTCTCGGCGACGAAGAAGACCAATACGGCCACAAGAAGCTGGGAGGCATCAGCGACAAGGTGGGCGCCGCTCTCAAGGAAATCTCGCCTCAGTACAACGATGGACGCCGCGTGAACGTGGTGAACCAGCGGCTGGGCTATCTGGTGCGCTGTGGCGACCCCGACGCTCTCGACGCCATCGTGCCCATGGCCTTCGGCAATCTAGCTCTCGATCTCGTCCTCTCGGGCGCCAAGGGCCGCCTGGTCAGCCTGCGTAACGGCGTCTACGACAGCGTGCCCATTGACGTCGTCACCGGGCGCAAGAAGGTGGTTGACGTCCACAAGTACTACGACCCCGACCGGCTGCGGCCTCGCTACAAGACGTTCCTGCGCCAGCCTCTGTTCATCATGACCAGCGACGTCTAGCGCTCGGCGAACGATCCCACAGGCACGACCGCCAGGAGGGGGCCGTCTCGCTTCGGCCTCCCCCGCGCTCACGCCCAGCCGTGAGCGCGGGGTCGCAAAACCAGCTTCGCTCCGCCGACCCGCTCCCAGCCTCGTCGCGCGATCTCGCTCTGCGGCGCCTCCAACGGCAAGAACCTGTGCTGCACGCGCTTGTGTCGTTCCCTACCCCAAAAAGAAGCCGTGGCGGCATGTAACGCATCGTCATCGCACGATAGAGAGCGCGGCGGGTTACTAATCCTTACCGCGAAAACGGAGGGCTTGGCGGGCGCGCTGTAGATCTGCGAAGAGGAGGGCGCGGCAGGCTGTTCCACCATTCCCCGCGAGAAGGGAGGGCGCGAAAGGGTCCGCGAACGGACATTTGGAGCGCCGCTGCCCGTTCACGATGGGCGCCCGTCCAGCGCGACATGAAGTGAGGGATCCTTTCGCGCCCGACCCAACCGCGCGACAATGAAGCGAGAGCAGCCTGTCGCGCCCGACCCAACCACGCGACATGAAGTGAGGGGCTCTGTCGCGCCCGACGTCCTAATCGTCGCGCTGCCCGGGCACCAAGCCCGCCAGCGCCATCAGCGCCGCCCCACGCACCGGCTCGATCTTCGCCTCGATGACCCGGCAGGCGCGCTCCGCCAGCGCCGCTACCACCGGCTCGCGTAGCGGCCGATCCACGGACAACAGACCTCCCGCCAGCGCCAGCCTCGGTGGCACGCTCCAAGGACCCAGCCGAGCCAGCAGCGCATCGACGTGACCCACCAGCGACGAGGCCGCCTCCCCGACGATCGCGCCGGCGGCCGCATCGCCACCGGCGGCATGCTCGCAAACCGTGGGGGCCAGCGCGGCGATCGCCGTCTTGTCAGCGGTCGCCGCCCACGCAATCAAGTCCTCCGGACCCACCAGCTGGAGGTCGGCAATGAATCGCGGCAGCAGTTCGGTCGCTTCCCCTCGCCCGTCGGCCGCGCGCGCGATCGCCCGCAATGCGCGCAGCCCGATCTCGTAGCCGCTGCCTTCATCGCCCAACAGCAGGCCCCAACCGCCAACGCGCGCTTCACGGCCGTCCTCGGCGCGGCCCAGCGCCACCGACCCTGTCCCGGCGATCAACAACAGGCCCGGCCCCGCCCTGAACGCGTCGAAGAAGGCCGCCTCGGCGTCGGTGACCACCCGGACGGTTGCCGCCAGGTCTTGCTCCGCCAGCGCCGTCTCGACGGCCCGGCGCTCGCGCTCGCGACCCACCCCGGCGAAGCCCGCGCACAGCGCCGCGCACGGTAGCTCGATGTTCGCTGCCAGGGCGGCGCTTCGCACCGTGGACGCCGCGCCCTCGATGTCGACCGGCAGATCCGGTCGGTCCACCAGCGCCGGACCCGTCGCCGCTCGACCCTGCTCGGCGCCCGTCTCGTCGAGGATGATCGCTCGCGTGCGTGTACCACCGCCGTCGACTCCCACTACCCGACGAACGCTCATACACTTCCCGCCCTTCTCGGTCCGTTAGGAAGTTCCGGCCACCGAACGGCGCAGCGCCGCCGCCAACGCTCCCGTTCCGAAGGTGACGGCCGTCCCGATCACCGTGAACCACGGCCAAGCCACCGCCTCGCGGGCGAACAGCCAAATCGCCGTCACCGTGGCGATGCCGGTCGCGACCGATGCCATGACCGCGCCCGGCCGGATATCCGACACGAACAACGACAGCGCGAACGCGCCCAATAGCCCACCGTAGACCAGCGATGCGATCCCCAGCCCCACCTCGACGGCCGCCGTCCCCCGACTGAGTGGGATGAAGACCAACGCCCCGCCGATCAGCGCCGCGGACCAAACGAGCGTGAACAGCTTTCCAACTCGCAGGATGCGCGCATCGTCGTCCTCGAACCCACGCGCGGGGGCCCAGAAATCGTAGGCGCTTGCCGATGCCAGCGAGTTGATCGATGACGACAGACTGGACATCGCCGCCGCGAAGATCCCCGCCACCAACAGCCCGGTCAGCCCGGGCGGCAACTGCTCGACGATGAACAGCGCGAAAATCTCGTCGGGCCGCTCGAACGGGCGCGCCTCGTAG
>JASFMO010000083.1:0-10370 GCA_050117535.1 Gemmatimonadales bacterium
ACTGGCATCGAATCACACGCATCGCAGAAGATGGGCACCCAAGGCCTCGACATCGATCTCCGCCTCGAAGACGGGGCCATCACCGGCACGGTCGTGGGAATGAGCGAGCAACCGCAGCAGATCGACGCCCAAGTCGTCGACGGCACGCTGTTACCCGGCATGGATGACTACATGCTTTGGGTAGCCGATTTCGACGCCAACAAAGAGATCGAGATGCCGGCCTTTGACGCCCAGTCTGGTAACTCTTACACGCTCAAGTTAAGAGTCGTCGGCGAGACGACGGTCACGGTGGCGGCGGGAGAGTTCGAGGCTTACCAGATCGAGGCGAGCGGGAGCCAGGGCTCGGCGACGCTGTACGCACGCAAGCAGGCGCCGCACATCGTGCTCCGCCAGGAACCGGCCGGGCAACCCATCGTCATCGAGCTCAGAGAGATTCGCTAAGGGCACTGGCAACAACGAGCGCATCGGACAGGGCGGCAGCCGAGTGGCTGCCGCCCTCGTTTCTTGATACTCAAAGCTGTCCGCGGCCTAGCGCACTCCCTCGGCAACCGAGTCGTCAACGGCCAAGGCAGGCACGGCCAGCCTCTTGAAGAACTCGGCCGTGGGCTCCAGCTGCGCCGGGTCGTTCGCCTCGAAGAGCCAGAAACGCTCGATGTCGCCCGCGTTCATCAGCAACTGCATCGTGCCCTGCGTCTTGTGCTCGGCAATCAGCCAGTTGACCACGATTCGGTAATCGAGCCGTCCAGTCGGATCGAGCGGCTCCGTGAGATCGAAGGTGAAAGGCGGGACATCGGTTCGGACGCGAGTGATGGGATAGTCCGTCAAGCCAGTATAGTCGGCGGGAACGAAGTCTTCATCCGCGCCACGCGTTCCGACGAAGCTCCCCAGCACCACGGGCCTTAGCGAGTCGGGCAATGCCTGCGCGGCTTCGAGCGCGAGGATCGTCGCCGCCTTGTGATGCGCGTGGAATTCTGGGATGGGGAGGTGGACGAAGACGAAATCGTAGTCGAACCGCGCCATGATATCGCGTAACCGCCCCCGGACCTCGTCGGCGTTCCAGACTTGCGAGATGATCGTATCGACGTTCTCGGTGTAGGCGTTGTCGTATTGCTCCAAGTAGAAGTGATTCCGGATGCCGACGATCTTGCCACCGGCTTCCAACTCCTTCTTGCGTATAGCCGGCAGGTGCTCGCGCGCGACCGCTTCGTCCGTCAACTTCAGCCCGTAGATCGGTTCCGCCAGTTGCGAGTACCGGAAGCCGCCGCTGCCGTCGGTGACCAGCGCGAGATCGACATTGCCCCCGAGAGTGTGGGTGACCTTGTAGGCGCTGGCCGCGAACATCGCTTCATCATCCGGGTGAGCGACGACCAGCAGGATGTTGGGCACGGACGCCTGCGCCGACGTCGTCGCCGGCACGGCAACCTCAAGGATGAGAACAGACAAACACAGCCAGGCAAAACGGAACATGGTTCCCTTCCAGAGTGAGAGCGTCAACGTCGGCTCGTCTCCTGACCTAGGGAGTTCAGTCCTGCAGATCGGCGAAGCCACGGAACCGGCTTCGCCCTGTCGCCGCGTGTCTAGGCTCAGGCGTCGGGTCGATCCAACCCTACGGCCTCTTCGATCCGTTCCAAGCGCCGTTCCATCTCCATCAACATGTGGAGGATGATGACGTGAGTGTGCTTGGCGTCGATACCGACTGGGCTCTCGTCGCTCTCTATCTCGCGCGCCAAGCGCTCGTAGATATCGTCAGGCACTTTCATACGATCGCCTCCGCGGTCCAGGGGTCATCCTAGCTTTGGCAAGTTGAGAGCCGCGACATCAATTCGGCTCTATGGCGTCTCCAGCTCCAGGACCCACACATCGCTCTCGTGCGAGCCCATCGTGAAGTAGAACGTGCGTCCGTCCGTCGCGAACCCGTAACGCGTGTGCTGGCGCGCCGGATCGTCGAAGCGAACCAGGACGCGACTGGCCCCACCATCCCTTGGCACGGCACGGATCGTCCAGCCCTCCGTACCCCGCGTCAGGTAGTAGAGCGTGCCGCCGTCCGGCGACCACGCGCAGTAGAACGCCTCACTGTCGTCCTCCACGTTCGAGACGATCAGGCGCGACTCGCCACCCTCCGGCGCGATGACCCGCAGACCGTCGCTGGCGTGATACGCGATCAAGCCGCCATCGGGCGACCAGACAGCGAAGTCGCCCACCGCTGGTAGACGGCGCGCGGTCGACTCGCCACCCTCCAGGGGCACGATGATGAAGTTGTTCTCGCGTATGCCGTCCGGATCGATGACCTCTGCCACCAACGCCTCGCCATCCGCCGACCAATCGGGGTCCAGTTCGTGCGATAGGCTGCTCGTCCTCTGCACCAGACCGGTGCCGTCGGCCTCCACCGTGAATAGGTCTCGGTTGCCGGCGCGCAGCGAGTGAAATCCAACGCGCCGGCCGTTCGGCGACCAGACGGCGCTGTAGTCGCCGGCGGGATCGATGGTCAACTGGACCGGTTCGCTCGACCCGCCGACGCGCAACTTGTAGAGGTCGGCGTTACCGTTCCGATCCGAGTCGAAGACCAGCCACTCGCCATCGATCGAGACGTCCACGTCCTCGATCGTCTGATTGCCGCGGGTCACCGGTTGCGCTCGGGCGATCGAGATCGGACCGTCCGCCGGTACCGGGATGGACCAGATGTTGGACACCGTCCGCAGGCTCGAGTAGGCCAAGCCGCTGCCGTCAGCGGCGAGATCGATCGAGAATGCGTCGAGCCCGGTGGTCAAGCGGACGGGCGATTCGACGGGCGCGCCCGTTCGGTCAACCCGAACCCGATACACGTCGCGCGCCCCCCCTTGGTCCGATACCCAATTGAGGTAACGACCGCTGGGCGACCAGACCGGGCTGGTGTCGAGATACGCGTCCTCGGTGACGCGAACCGGGTCGCCGCCTTCGGCTGGCACGACCCAGATCGATGACGTTCCCGCGTTGCCGAGGTACGCGATGCCGAATCTGAAGACGGCGTTACCGGAGGCGACGGCAATCTTCGTCCCATCCGGCGACCACGCCGGCGAGTGCGGCTCTCGCGTCGCCGCGAGGCGAACCGGTTCTCCGCCCTCCAACCCGACGACGTAAAGCCCCTCTGCGCCGTAGCTGCCGGCGAAGGCGATTCGGCCCCCGTCGGGCGACCAGGTCAATCCGGCCAGCGGAGTGAAAGACCCCGAGCTGACCGTCGCCGTCAGCTCGGGCGCGCGCACCACCAACCGCGGCGGGCCACCCAGGGACGGCACCACGTAGATCCCGTCCTCTGTCTGGTAGGCGATCTGCGTGCCGTCCGGAGACCAGCGGGGCGCCCGCTGGTTACGGCTGGCATCATCGGTCAGCGCGACGGTTCCACCGCCGGCGACGCGGCGCACGAGGATCTGCATGGCGTCGGCCGGACCTGCGGCGTAAGCCACCATCTCGCCGTCCGGCGACAGCGCCGGATCCAGCTCGAGGCCAGGATCGCGCGTGACCTGTATCGTTCGCGCGATGGCTGGCAGCGGTTCGTCACGCCGGGGTCGCAGCAGGAACAGCGTGGCCATGGCGACGGCGCCCACGAGGCCCAGTCCGAGGACCAGAAGGCGTCCGCTCCGTGGCCGTCGGTCCACCTTCGACGCCCACGGTGCGGCCGTCAGTGCTTCCGAGAACTGGGCCACCGGATTGAAGCGGTCGGCCGGGTTCTTGGCCAGCGCCCGCTGCAACGCGGCGGCGACTTCCGCCGGCACGGCCGGCCGGAGGCTCGTTACGGGCCGCGGCTCGCTGAGCAAGTGCTGACGCACCACGCTCTCGACGGTGGGTCCGCTGAACGGCGGGTCGCCCGTTAGCATCTCGTACAACACGCAGCCTAGGGCGTAGAGATCGCTGCGGCCGTCCAGTTCCCGATCGCCGGCCGCCTGCTCCGGACTCATGTACGCCGGAGTGCCCACCGCGACACCCGTCTGCGTCAGCCGGTCGCCGCCCGCCGCGCTCACGGCGCGCGCGATGCCGAAGTCGGCCACAACCGCGTGCCCGCTCTGCAGCAGGATGTTCTCGGGCTTGATGTCACGATGGACGACACCGCGCGAGTGGGCGTACGAGAGAGCGTCCGCAACCTCGCGGCTGATGTGGAGCGCATCGTCAAGCGGAAGTTGTTTCTCCCGGTCCAGACGATCGCGCAGCGACTCGCCCTCGACGTACGGCATCACGTAGTAGAGAAGACCGTCCGCCTCGCCGGAGTCGTACAGCGGCAAAATGTGCGGGTGGCTGAGACCAGCCGAGATTTCGATCTCGCGCAGGAACCGTTCGTGACCGATCGCCGCGCCCAGCTCGGGGCGCAGTACCTTCACGGCTACCCGTCGCCGGTGCTTGACATCCTCGGCCAGGTATACCGTGGCCATGGCGCCGGCACCGAGTTCCCGCTCGATGCGGTAGCGACCGCCCAGGGCGGTCGTCAGACGCGACAAAACGTCAGACAATGAGGAGTGTCCCGCAGGCGTGCGGGCCGTGAACGGCCGACGCAAGGTTGCCAGGGCTAATCATCGACGCTGAAGATGGCGCGTCGGGCCGACGCAATCAATCCTCCCGGGCGTGGCACTGGGTTTCGCGGGGGCCTGTCAAACGCGATTTCTTGCCGCGGCTTCGGCCTCTAGTACATTTCAGCCGACGTCGGTCGCCCATCCCGAGGGGCCAATCTCTCAGCAAAGACCAGAAGTGGAGGCGCGGACGTGGTCGAGAACGATCCGCAGCAGCGAGGCTGGCAAAGCTGGTTCCGCGAGCGCAAGCTCGCCCAGGTGCTCTTGGTGTACGCCGGGGCGTCGTGGGCGGTCCTCGAGGTGACCGACGTCTTCATCGACAAGCTAGGCTTGCCGTCCTGGTTCTTCCCCGCCGCGTTGGTCCTCCTGCTCGTCGGCCTTGTGGTCGTCACCGTCACGGCGATCGTGCAGCAGGGAGCGCGCACGCAGCAGGATCGAGCGGCGCGGCCTCCGGCCACGCACCGCCCCATCCCGTTCCGTTTGCTCACCTGGCCGCGGGCCATTCTAGGTGGCGTTCTCGCCTTTGCGGCGCTCGCCGCGGTAGGCACGGTGTGGGTGCTGACCCGCGTCGTCGGCGATGAAGCGGTCGTCAGCGCACCCAACGCCGTCGCCGTGCTACCCTTCCGCACGACCGGCGCCAGCCTCGAGGTGTGGCGCGAAGGGCTGATGGACGTGCTGGCCGCCAACCTGGACGGCGTCGGTGAGCTGAGCGCCGTCGATACGCGCACCGTGCTGAGCCGCTGGCAAAGTCGGATCGGCGACGCCGAGGCCCCGGCCGAGGCTGCCATCGATCTGGCCCGCGGCCTTGGCGCGACATGGGCGATCTACGGGCAGGCGGTCGAGCTGGGTGGCCAAGTACGGCTGGACACACGCTTCTACGCGACCACGACCGGCGAGCAAGTCGCCTCTTCCAGTGTGGTGGGGCCTCCCGACAGCATCTTGGCGCTGATCGAAGGTGTGACGCTCGAGTTGCTGCGCGGGCTGGGCGCCGAGCAGGGCCTGGGCGACCGGGGTCGGGCGCTGACTTCGACATCGCTAGAGGCCGTGAAGGCCTTCCTGATGGGCGAGCAGGCGATGCGCAGGTCCGAGTGGGTGGCGGCGAGCGAGGCGTTCGAGCGCGCGCTGGCCATCGACTCGACGTTCGCCATGGCGGCGGCCCGATTGAGCCACGCCTACGGCTGGCGGTACTCCGCCGGCGCCCCAGCAGCGGTCGAAGCGGCTGAGCGGGCCTTCCGCCAGGCCGACCAGTTGCCGCCGCGCGATCGCGGCCTGCTGGAGCTGAACCACCTGATCGAACAGGGCCGCGTCGAGGCGGTGGACGTGGGCCGTCAGCTCACCGCCCGTTACCCCGACGACCCGGAACTCTGGTTCCAGCTGGGCGAGGCCTACTACCACATAGGCTCCATCGCCAGCGTACCCGATGCCGAGCGGTTCCAACCCTTCAACCGTGCCCTCGCCCTCGACTCGTCGTTCACGGCACCGCTCATTCACCTGGTCGAACTCGCATCGGAGCACCGGGACCCCGAGGCCTTCGACCTGTACACCCGGCTCTATCTGGCCCGCGACTCGACCAGCACAGAGGCTGTTCGCCTGCGTACGGCACACGCTCTAGCGCGTGGCAGCGCCGCCGAGTCAGCCGCAGCCATCGAGCGTATCGCGCAGATGCCGGCGTCCGATCTGGAGCAGCTCACGTTGAAGATGCGAGATCCATCCTGGCACGACGCGCGGACGAAGGTGCTCGAAGAACTGGAAGCGCCGCGCCATCCCGTGACCGATCGCGCGTCGTCCTTCTACTTCTGGCGGAACCTGTTCGAGGTATGGCGCGGCCGGCCGTCGGTGGCCCAGGCGGCACTGGACCAAGCGGTCGAGCTACGGCCCGACCATCCCACCGTCTGGTTCTACCAGCTGGCCAACATCGGCGTCGGCCTAGGCGATCCCGCCCTGGCGGCCCGGGCGATCGAGCGGAATCGCGAGTTGGGTGTGCTCGACACACCCATGGGCCGTTGGGTGCTGGCCGCGCACTATCTGCGACAGAACGAGATCGAACGCGTCGCCGCCAACGCCGACACGATAAGCCTGCAGGCGCAGAACCTGGCCGCGGATGGCGACACAACCGCGGCGCGCATCGCCACCGGCTTGGCCGCCGGCCTGCGCGGACTGCTGGCGGCCCAGCGCGGTGACTATCGCGAGGCCGCGAGCATACTTCGCCGCTCGATTCCCCTGTCCGCCGCGCTGGCCCGCGAGTGGGTCGCGATCGATCATCAGCGTATCGCGCTGGCGAGCGCGCTGGCCGAGTTGGGGGAGGAGAGCCAAGCCCTGGGCATCTTGGAGTCCGGGTTCCGCCTCGAAGCCTACTGGGGCATCCCGGCGGCTCTGCTGCGGGCGCAATTGTACGAGCGGCGCGGCGAGCGCGAGAAGGCGATCCGCGACTACGCGTGGATCTCTGACCTGCTGGAGGGATGCGATCCCGGGTTCGAACCGCAACGCGAGCTGGCGCAGCGCGCGCTGGAGCAGTTGCTGGCGGAAGCTAGCTGAAGTAGGGCACCGCACCTCCACTCGCATTGCCCACTCGCTGCCGCCGAGCTTCCCGCTCGGCGATCAGCGGCACCCGCGCCGACCCTCGCTAGAAGCGAACTATCTCTGAATCGCTCGCGATCAGCACCGCCGAACCCGACGCCATCGTGTCATAGTAGCCAACGAAGCGCTCGATCTCAGGAGCTGAGTGGGACTCGAAGTTGTGCGCCCAGCGGTACCCGATCGTCTGGTACCAGAGCTCCGCGGTCACCGTGAACATGCCTTGCGCGTCTTCCAGATCGACAAGATAACGCACGCGATCACCACCGCCCCGGAAATCCGCATCCCGAGCTGCGCGACCCTGCACCGCGATGTCCTTTTCGGCGCTGTCCTTGTCAAAGCCGCGTGGCAGGAGCCGATTATCCTTCACGTAGCGGACTCCATACAGCAGTCCCGTGGTCACCCGGTCTCTCCAGTCGACCATGATCGGCTCGTAGACCTGGACCTGGTCGGGCCGGCTGATCTCCGCATAGTGCGGCTCAAACAGCGAGGCATCGCGATCGTTGTCGTTGCCGACGATCGCACCGTCGGGTCGCAGAGCGCCTGACTCCCAAACGGCCCGGCCGTTGGCGTCGACCACGGTGAGATGTAGCCAAGCGCGGCGGGACGGGTAGGCGGTTGGCAACTTGTGACCCGCCATGTTCTCGATCGACACAACCATCTGAAGCTGCGAGCCCGATGTCTGCAGCGAGTCCAACTTCAGTCGAGCGGTGGAGCTCTGTAGGTTCTCCCGTGTGCGGCGGACTGATGCGTCCAGCTCCACGGGCAAGGCAACCACGTTCTGCGCCGCGCGGTACTTATTGAGCATGCTCAACATGAAGGCATTGCCGCCGCGGAAGACGTGCCGCGAGAAGCCAGACCGCGGCGAACCGAGCACCGAAGCGATCGGTGTGCTGTCCGCCACCTCCGGCATATGGCAGTTCTGACAGCTGCGGCCTTCCCGGTATTCGCTGTGCGCCCACTCCAGATACGGCACCTGCTCGGCCAGTTCGCCCACAACATCGCCATCGTCGTTCAGGGCATGCGTGTAAAGCGTGTGACACGTCGCGCAAAGCTCTGAGCTCTGGATGTGGTCGGCACCCTCAGGGATGAAGCCGGACGCCGAGCGCATGAGGTTCGCCTCTCCATCTGCGATATCGAACGGTCCATAGATCTCTCGCTCGTCCGGCGGAAGCGTTATGTCGATCAGGAAGCCACCCGTGAAGCTCTCGGGCTGCCCAAAATTCTCGTCACGAATCTGGTGACACACCGTGCACGACGCGCCGTCGGCCGCCAGCCCTCCGTCGCTGCCGCCGTGCGCCAGATTGGCGAACACTTCGCCCTGGCTGCCCGCCGCGGCGGCGCGGAACCGGGCCATCGACATGTGACAGGTCGCGCACTTGTCCTCGATCGCCGCCTGCGCCTGTGGATGGTCGAGCACCTCGCGCCGCACAGCGGCTTGCCAGTAAGGATCGCGCGCCGAGTTGGCCATCATCGACGCCCGCCAGTTGAAGCCGATCGACACGTCCTCGCCCGCGCGTGTGGTCAACCCGCTGTGACAAGCGATACAGGTCCCCGACGTCGCGAACGGCCAGCCTTCCTCGTTCAAATGACGGGCCACATCCTGACCCTGCGCCCAGCCAACTGGGGCCGACAGCAGCGCCGCCGCGGCAACACCGATGACGTTTGCTAAAGTCCTGCCCATCACGCCCTCCCCTGGGCTTTGAACGCGGCCCTCTGCCCCCCCAGGCCGCGCGTGGGTTCCTGCTCGAGTTCGCATTGCACGCTCGATCAGGGCAAGAGATGTGCCCCATCGGGCAGCAAGCACGAGACTTGCCACATAGGCAGAGGTAGGAGCGTTCCACTGATGGTCCGGCGCACGACATGGCGCCCTGAAAAGCGAACCGTTCCGAGTTGCCAGGCAGTTCGCCGCGGCCATCGCTCAAGACGGGAAAAACTGGCACGTTTTGGGGAGAGAAAGAATGAGCGGCAGCGGCACGAGACGTCGGGAGACCCTGTTGCGACTGGTGCTGTGCGGAGCCGCAGTGGCGTTCACGCCGGCCTCCGCGAACTCGGCGCCAGCCGCACGGCTGGGCGATTTCCTGCTTCCCGACACCAGCGGCGCACAGCTCTACGAAGTCAGCTGCGCGGCCTGTCACGGGAGCGACGGGAAGGGGCAGAGTCCCAGTCAGGTTGCCTTCGCAGACGAGTTGCCCGACTTCAGCGACTGCAACTTCGCCTCGCGCGAGCCCGATGCCGACTGGTTCGCGGTGATCCACGACGGCGGCCCCGTGCGCGCCTTCTCTCCGATGATGCCGGCCTTCGGTGAGGCTTTGAGCGACGAGCAGATTCAGAGCGTGCTCGATCATGTGCGAGTGTTCTGCGGCGACGACAGTTGGCCGCGTGGCGAGCTCAACCTACCGCGCGCGCTGGTGACCGAGAAAGCGTACCTGGAAGATGAAGCAGTGCTCACGACCATCGTGGCCACCGAGGGACCGGGATCCGTAATAACCGCTGCCATCTTCGAGAAGCGGATCGGTGCGCGAAGCCAACTCGAGGTGACGCTGCCGCTGGCCGTCGAGAACACGGGCGATCCTGAAGGTTGGCAGACGGGGTTCGGCGACCTCGATATCGGCTACAAATACGCCCTATTCCATAGCCTGCAGAGCGGGTCCGTCCTCTCTCTTGGCGCCGACCTCGTGATTCCCACCGGTGCCGAGCAGCTCGGCTTCGGCCGCGGCACGACCGTGTTCGAACCGTACCTGGCCTTCGGCCAGTTTCTACCGCTGGAGTCGTTCCTCCAGCTGCAAACCGTGGTCGAGTTCCCTGCCGACCGCGACCTGTCAGACGAGCTGTTCGTGCGCGCCGCACTGGGCCGAACCTGGAATGCGGGGCGCTGGGGGCGGGCCTGGACCCCAATGCTGGAGGTCGTGGCCTTGCGCGACCTGGAGAGCGGTGCTGACACGAACTGGGATCTGATACCGCAAATGCAGGTAACCTTGAATAGGCGTCAGCACGTGATGCTCAACCTGGGAGTCCGCCTGCCGCTAACGAATGCCGACCGGCGAAACACGCTGATTCTGGCCTACCTGCTCTGGGACTGGTTTGACGGTGGTTTCCTAGCCGGCTGGTAAGCCGACCACGCAAGTACGGATAGCTTTGGTCAGTTGAGCGAGGCGGGTCCTGGGCGCGAGGACCCGGGGACCGGGAGTGCGTCGACGGCAGCGATCTGTCGCCGCTGCGCTTGGGGCCGCAGTGGCAGCACGACACGGAAGGTGGCGC
>JASFMO010000084.1:0-10303 GCA_050117535.1 Gemmatimonadales bacterium
ATGGCCCTCAACTGAGGGAAGAGTTCCGCCGGGGCGACGTCGGCGATGTAGCCTTTGAAGACCAGCGTCCACGCCAGACCGGCGTAGGCCCGCGCGTAGCCGGGGTCGAGAGCGATGGCTTCCTGGAAGTACCACTCCGATCGTCTGAGCGCCTCGGGATCGACCGACCCGGTGGTGCGCATGCCTTTCAGGCAAAGGTCGTAGGCCGCCAGGTTCTCCGTCGGTTTGCGCTGCAGCCGCTCCCGCTCGCCCGGCGTCAATTCCGTGTCGAGGGCCCGAGCGATGTTCTCGGCCACATCGCTCTGCACCGCGAACACGTCCTCCAGTACCCGATCGTACGTCTCCGCCCATAGATGCTCGTCGCGCTCGGCGTCGATCAGCTGCGCCGTCACCCGCACCCGCTCGGCGGAGCGCCGCACCGTCCCCTCCACCACGGCCTGCGCGCGCAGCTCCGCGGCGATCTGCGGCACGCTCAGGTCGGTGCCCTTGTAGCGCATGGCGGTGGTCCGCGAGATGACCCGCAGCCCACGGATCCCGGCCAGCCGCGCCATGATGTCTTCCGTCACGCCGTCGCTGAAGAACTCGTTCTCGGGATCGCCGCTCAGGTTGGCGAACGGCAGGACCACCACACAGGGTCGGTCGTCGTTCGGGCCCCGTACCGTGACGGGCTTGTCGGGCTCGATGGCCTGGGCGCCTGCTGTTGCCACATCGCCGACTGCAGCGGCCTCGGACGGCTCCGCCGGCGGCGTCACCCGGATTCCTTCCGGGGTAAGCTCCAACGCCCAGGCGAGGACCAACGCAATGGGAAGGCCAAGGATGGCCAGCACAACGACGAGGGTGACGGCCCAATTGGGAACGTGGAGGGCGGGAAGGAGGTTGTTCGCCGCCTCGACCACCACGAGGCCGACGATGACGTAGACCGCCGCCACGCGGAAGACCTTGCGCCGCTTGAGCTCGACCAGGCAGCCGCGAATTCTAGAAGTCATCGGGCCAGACGGTGCGAAGCGCGCTCATGAAGCGCGGGTCGGAGCGAAGTTCCCGGTACCGCGTCGTGGCTCGGAGGTAGCCGACCAAGACCGAGCGCCTCTCTACAGCCTGCTCGAGATACGGTATGGCCGCGTCGTACCCGTGGACAAGCAGACAGACTGCGAAGAGGAAGTAGGGGTCCACGTACTCATCCGTCCCTCGGGCGCGCAGCTCCTCGAAGATCCGTTGCGCCTGCTCGGTATCGCCGCTCAAACCGTGGACGATTCCCTTGATGCCCACGGAAGTGATGATCCTACCGAAAGTCCCGATCGCCTCTTCACAATCACTGATTGCAGCGGCGACGTTCCCAGCATAACCATGTAAAAGAGCCCGCCAGAAACGGGCGTCGAGGACGTGCGGATCGTCGCGCAACACGCGGTCGAGGGTGGCGACGCCCTGTTCCGGTCGTCCCGTGTAGGCGTACACTTGGGCCAGCCAACAGGCTCGCATCGGAGACAGAGGATCGAGCCGCAGCGCCACGTCTAGATACGCCTCGGCTTCGGCGAAGCGCTCCGTAAACATAAAGGTCCAGCCCCGGTATCCGAGTGCCCAGGGATCGTCCGGGTTGAGCTCCAGGGCGGTCTCGAGCTCGCGCTCGACCTTTGCCCAGTCCCACTCGTGCCAGAAGGCCACGAATGCCAGGGCGGTATGGGCTTCCCCGAGGCCGGGGTCAAGCTTGAGCGCTTCCTGCGCCGCCGCCTTCACTCGCGGGAACAGCTCCGCGGGGTCGACGTTACCCAAGAATCCGTACATCCCCAACGTCAACGCGAGCCCGGAGTAGGCCCGGGCGTAGCCCGGGTCGAGGGCGATGGCCCCATTGAAGTAGTGTTCCGCCTGCCGCAGCCCATCGGGATTGAGCGATTCCCCGACGCGCATGCCTTTCAAGCACAGGTCGTAGGCTTCCAGGTTCTCCGTCGGCTTGCGATGGAGCCGCTCCCGCTCGCCGGGCGTCAGTTCAGCATGCAACGCCCGAGCGATGTTCTCGGCCACATCGCTCTGCACGGCGAACACGTCCTCCAGCACTCGATCGTACGTCTCGGCCCAGAGATGTTCGTCGCTCTCGGCGGCGATCAGCTGCGCCGTGACCCGCACCCGGTCGGCGGATCGCCGCACCGTCCCTTCGACCACCGCCTGCGCGCCCAGCTCCGCGGCGATCTGCGGCAGATTGCGCTGCGAGCCCTTGTAGGTCATGGCGGTGGTCCGCGAGATGACGCGCAGCCCGCGGATCCCGGCTAGCCGCGCCATGATGTCTTCCGTCACCCCGTCGCTGAAGAACTCGTTCTCGGGATCGCCGCTCAGGTTGGCGAACGGCAGGACGACGACGCAGGGCCGGTCATCGGTGGGATGAGGCTTGGACGGTGAATCACGGCGCTCGGTGGCCAGGATGCCACTCGACGTCTGATCGCCGGCGGCCGTCGGTTCCGCTTCCTTCGCTCCAACCCCTACCGCCGGCTCCGCTGACGGCGTGACTCGGATCCCTTCCGGGGTCATCTCCAGCGCCCAGGCGAGGACCAGCGCGATGGGGAAGCCGAGGATGGTGAGCACCACGACGAACTGCCAGGCGACGCGGGGAAATTCGAGCGCGTCGAAGATGAGCTGACCGCCCTCGATGACGGCGAATCCGACGATGACGTAGACCACCGCCACGCGGTAGACCTTCCGCCGCTTCAGTTCAGCCAGAAAGCTGCGAAGCTCCAATGCCACGAGTTAGACTCGTCTCGAGGAGTGGCCCTGACGACGACATTGAGAAGATGCCGCGTCCTACGGCGGCAAAGCAAGGATCTTCGACCGAAGCCGAATCTCCTTCTCGCACGACGCTGACTCCTTCCGTAGAACGGTGTTGGGATCGACGCAGTCAATAATACGAATCAGGCTCGGCACGGCACGGGTGGCCGCGTCGCTTACTTCATTCCTCGATCTGGCGATTCGGGTCGCCGGTCGTTGAGCGCCGGTCGGTCAGAGCCGGCACTTCATAGTCGCGCACGATCTCGACCAGGCGATCGAGAAGACCGGCGGCAGCTTTCGACTTGCGTCGGATGCGTGAACGGAACCACGCGCGGACACCTCCGTAGATCACAGCCCACGAGCCCGCCATCCCCAGAACGACGGAGATGCCCTCGGCTTGGGCATCGATGCCGGCACCCATGATCGCCAGGGCGACAAGGCTGCCGCCGGCGATCGCAGTTGTGGTCAACGCTGCCCGGTCGAGGCTGGGCAGTTCCGTGATCTTGATCCGCGTCTTTCCCCGCCGCGGGCTTACATGGACCTTGATCTTGGCCGATGGCTTTCTGAACCCGCGTCTCTGCTCCCACGAGAGGGATTGGCTCGGCACCTCATTCAAATGCCCGGGCTCGCCGATCGCGTCGCGGATCTCCTCCAGAATCAGCGCGTAGGCCTCGTCTGACGTCTCCAGCGCAAGCGTGCGCTCCAGCTCGATCCTCCCGGTGTAGCCGAAAAAGCCGCCCTTCTCGATGCCGCCCTTCGGATCGGTCGGCGGCGGCTCGACGATCGCGTCCCGACGCGCGGCGTCCCGCACCAGCTGCGGCGGAATCCCGACCTCGGCCGCCATCTGCTCGATCCCACCCAGCGACAGTGCTTCCTCGTCCCGCGTCCGCGCTGCTTCCAACTCGGCGGCACGCCTCACGATGCGCTGCGCCTCGACCTCGCTGTAGACCTTCTTGCCGCTCAGCGCGGCCTCCAGCGCCTCGGCGAACTCGCCTGCCGTCATGTAGCGCTCTTCCGGCCGCAGTTTCATCGCCCGCACCAATGCGCTCTCCAGCGACCCCGGCAACGCGTCGAGCCGATCGCGCTGCTGGGCCGGCGCATCGATGAACCGTCCCAGTCGGCCCGCCTCTTCGGTCACCCACATCCCCGGCGCCTCGCCGATCAGCATCTCGTACGTGACGCAGGCGAGGCTGTAGATGTCGCTCGTCTCGGTCAGGTCCGACCGGCCGGCGGCCTGCTCCGGGCTCATGTAGCCCAACGTGCCGACGGGATAGCCGGTGCGCGTGACCCTGTCCCCGCCGGCCGTGGTGATCGCCTTGGCGACGCCGAAGTCAGCGACGACGGCGTGATTCTCCGCGATCAGGATGTTCTCCGGCTTGATGTCGCGGTGTACGATGCCGTGGCGATGGGCATAGCTGAGCGCGTCGGCGACCTCGCAGGCCAGTTCGAGCGCCTTCGGCGGAGCCAGGCTCCCCTTGCGCTCGAGCAGCCCGCGAAGCGAGTCATCCACGTACGGCATGACGTAGTAGAGGATGCCCTCGGCGGCACCGGAGTCGATGAGTGTAAGGATGTGCGGGTGCGTCAGCTGGGCCGCGAACCCGATCTCCTTCAGGAAGCGCTCCGCGGCGATCGAGGCCGCAAGCTCGGGGTGCAGCACCTTCACGGCCACGGCCCGGTCGTGGCGCGTGTCGCTGGCCTTGTAGACCGTCGCCATGCCGCCGCGCCCGACGACCCGCTCGAGCTCGTATCGGTTCGGCAGGGCCGCGACGAGCGCCTCGGGTATCTCGCTCATAGGCATCTCACGACGCCTAAGGTACGCCGACGAGGCCGCGATAGGTAGACGGCAAAACACCGTCGACCGAGTCGATGGGTATCTTCGGCCCGGCGCCGGTGAACTTCGGGAGACGGAAAGCTCTCGACGAACGCGGTACCCGAGCGGAGTCGGCTGGGCTAGCGCGCGATTGGGTGCGGGGAGCGGCCTGGACTCCGGCGCGTGGCCGGCAGGTTGGGAGCCTCAATCTCGCTTTGAGGTGTCTATGACTCCTCCCACTCGGCTGATCAGTGCCCGCTCCTCGCCAGCCTGAAGCCACTGGCATCGCAGCGGTTGTTGGCCTGCCACTGAAAGCGTTTCGCGTTCCGCAGCTCGAACGCGTCTCCCCCCCAGCGTCCGCCACGCACCGCTCTTCCTCTACCCACGGTTTGATAGGGATTGACCTGGGAGTCCTGGGGATAGGGTGCGAGGAAGTCGCTCACCCACTCCCACGCGTTCCCTGCCATGTCGAACAGACCCAACGCGTTCGGCGAGCGGCCCCGGATCGGCGAGGTCCCCCGGCGCTGCGGTCCCCGCTCCAGATAGGCGTAGTCGCCAACGCCGGCATCGAATACGGCATCTGCCCCGCTGGCGACATCCGCGCCGTTGCCGAATCGCACGACTCGCCCGCCCTCACGGGCCGCGTATTCCCACTCAGCCTCCGTCGGCAGGCGGTACCCCACAACCCTGGTGATGTCCGTCGTAGCGTTGCCTTCGGCGTCGAGCAGCATGCCGTTCTCGACATCGTAGGCGGGTGGGAGACCCTCCAGCCGGCTGACCCAGTTCGCGTACGAGGCCGCATCCTCCCAGGACAGGCACACGGCCGGGTGCTCATCCGTCTGCTCGAATCGGAGGTTGGCCCAGTTGAGATGCTCGTCGAAGCCAAACCGACGGCCGTCCGGATCCCACCAGGCGCAGCCGCTAAAGCCGAGGAATGCGTCGTAGGCAGCGGTGCGCACTTCGGGTGACAGTTCGCGGTTCATTCCGATTCGCATGAGGCTGTCCTGTGCGGCGCGGTCCAGCGGACCCTCGGCAGACGTACGGTACCGCGTTTCCGTGACGAAGCGCCGGAACTGGCCCACGCGGACCTCGGCATCCGCCAGGTAGAACGGGGAGACCTTCACCTGGTGCACAGGCCGCTCGTTGTCTTCCCCCTCCGCGAACACATCCCCCATCTCGAACGAGCCTCCGGGGACGAGAACCATCCTGGATCCGTCCGCGGCGGCTGACCTATCCTGAACCGCTACGGCAAACGCGCGACCGCCCAAACAGATGCTGAGGAACAGCGCAATGTGTCTAGCGCTCAGGCCGCGTGGGAGCCAACACCATCGACCGTTCTCGATTCTTGACATGGCCTTCTTCAACTTTCTCCGGTCCAATAATGACGGTCTTTGCTGCACGGCCGTTCAGTCGCCGGGAGCCCGATGACCCGGGCCGCACTACAGGTCACACTCCGCCGGCTTCAGAGATCGCCTAATGCCGATACCGCAATGTGAGCGGCGACTATTGCGGGTCCAAGCCTCTTGCAGGGGATGACGACATTCGCGCAGCGAATGATCGGGCAGCGACCGCGGAACGACGGCCGCACCGGAACGGCCAGCGGCTGCCATCAGACTCCGTTGCCCCCAAGAGCCCTGCATCGCCGGCCGCTCGACATCGTGGCGCCGCTGCAAGATCAGCGCGGTTCGCTGCAATCGCGTTGTCCCGGCGAACTCGATCAGTGATCGTGCAGTGGCTCGCTCTTGGCACCGTGCCTGACCGGAGCCTGAAACGCTCAGCCAGGCGGCCAGGAGGTGAAGACGAAACAACCGCGGACACAACGCCAAGTTCGCCGAGCCGGACGTGTTGGCCTCCAACTCACACTAGCTGAGGAGATGTGCAATGGAGACTCCCGAGGTTTCCCGATATAGAAAGCTCCTGCCGGTCGTCACTGTCGCGTTGGTGGTTTGGGGTGTGTTGGGCGCCTTGGACATACGCAACCAGACCTATACTGGCTACGCCACCGACGGCAATAACACGATCACCCAGGTAACCGACGGCAGTCCGGCGGATGCGGCAGGACTCGAGACCGGAGACTACATCCGCAGCATCGGCGGGATCGCTGTTGAGGACGTGGCCGCCGCCATACAGCGATCGCGACCGGAGATCAACGAAGTACGCACATTCGAAGTTGAACGGGATGGGCAGGCTCTGGACTACGATCTGACCTACACGGCGTTGCCAATGAGCGACGCACTGGTGAGGTACGGGGCAGTCTTCATCGGTTTCCTATTTCTAGTGTGCGGCGTCTGGGCGTTTCTCACGGTGCCGACTCAAAGGACCAGGCTCTTGTCGCTGCTCGGCGTCGCATTCTCGGCTGGCTTTATGGCCGGTCCGTACTTCACCTCGGCAACCGTGCGCACCGCCGTCGGGGTCGTCATTCTCCTGATGATCATCGTGGGCTTCGCCGTCCTCACTCATTTCCTACTCGTGTTTCCGAAGACAAAACGCATGCTCCAACGGCGCAAGATGACCTGGGCCGTCTACGCCCCTGCAGTGGTCGTGGGATGCTTTTCCGCCTGGTTCCTGGTGGCGCAACCCGCCGCGACAAGTGCCGTCAACGTCTTCTTCAGGGCTTTGTTCGCGCTATTCGTGGTGGCCTACTTCGGGACATCGCTGATCGCGCTGATACACAGCTACGTCAAGGCAGCCCCTCGGGACCGAGTGGCCAATGGGCTCAACCTGCTTCTGGTGGGAGCCGTGGTGGGACTGGGGCCGTCGCTGGTGATCTCACTCGTCGGGCTCGTTGCTCCCCAAGTCGTGGTTCCCGGCGCGCAATTCCTCCCCCTGGGCATCGGGCTGCTTCCTGTGACGTTGGCGCTCGCGGCCGCGAGAGGAGAACGAAGGGCCTGGCTATCCGATGAAGAGCTCGCCTCGGCGGCACTGCCGGAAGCAGCGTCGTAACCGCGTCTTGCCATAGCCAAGATTTGAACCGAGAGGGAAACATGTCGCCGAACGACTGCCGTGATTGCCGCCACACCATCGATCGCAGAGAACTGCTCACGCGCAGCGTCCCGGCCTGTGCGGTTGCCTGTATGGGGCTCGGCAAATTCCCGGGATTAGCGGGGTTACGTCAGACACCGACACAGCAGGATCAGCACAAATTCGACGTGCCGCAGGAAATCTCCCTGTCGTCACGACAGCGAACGCAGATGACGTACAGAGGTCTGATTCAGTTCATTCAGATACTCCGGAAGGAGATCGACGAGCCGGAACTGGTCCGTCTGCTCGACCTGATGTCGGCGGATATCGGCAGGCAGGTTGGCGCGCGACAGGCGCGGAATTCTCCCGACACGAGCTTTCAGACGTTCGTGCAAGTCTTCCGGCCGCCTAATTTTGCAAACAGCTTGACGCACACGGTGGTGGAAGACACCGAGAAGGTCTTCGCCCTGGAGGTCACGGAGTGCGTTTCGGCCGAGGTCATGCGAAGCGCTGGCCTTGGCGGTGAATTGGGACATGCCGCCGTGTGCAACATGGACTACTTCTGGCCACCCGCGTTCAATCCGAATTTCAAGATGGAGCGGAACAAGACGCTGATGCAGGGTCACGACATCTGCAACCACCGCTACATCGACACGACGTAGCACGCGGCTCTTCCCGTCCGCCGTGCCAACTGGGGCTCACAGATCGGGAGGAATCACAGGGATTGGCGCAGCCGGCGTTCGAGTACTTCGCGTCGCGCACGGGACAGCATCACGCGCGTTCCGTCGCTCAGAATCACGATGTGTGAACCGCGAGCGAACGACTGGATTTCGCGGATACGATCCAAATTCACGATCGCTGATCGACTGACCGCGAAGAATTGCGCCGGATCCAGTCGTGCCGCGAGGGACTTCATCGACTCGCGTATGACGTACGCTCTCTCACGGACGTGAAGTTTGGCGCAATAGTCCGCCGCCTCAATCCAATCGATCTCGTCCGTTCTCACGAGTACGACGCGCCCCCTTTCTTTCACAGCGATTCGGGATAGGAACGAAGGTGTCGCTGTGCGCGCACCCGCCCACGCGTGGTCAAGCTCCTGAACCGACCGTTCTTCGAATCCGACCGCCTCGAGCAAGGCGAGGAGACGATCGCGGAGGTCACTCTGCCCCGCCTGGTGGATCGCCTGCTTCGCTCTGGCTATGGCATCGAAGAATCGCTTGTCACTGAACGGTTTGAGCAGGTAGTCCAGGGCGTGAACGTCGAAGGCGCGCAACGCGAAGCGATCGTACGCCGTGACGAAGATGACTTGCGGCATGCGCTCCGGCCCAACCGCGCCGAGCACCTCGAAACCATCCATGCTCGGCATCTGAATGTCGAGCAACAGGAGATCCGGCTCGACCTGCTCGATCGCCGCTACCGCCGCGCGGCCATCGGCGCACTCCCCGACGACCTCGATCTCGGGATCCTTCTCACAGAGTTTCTTGAGTCCCTGCCGCGCCAGGAGCTCGTCGTCCACGATGAGAACGCGGATCGGATCGCTCATGGCTCCTCTCTCTCTGCCAATGGCACGGTATGAAGTGGCAGGGTGATCGTCACGATGGCACCGCCGCTCGGGGACAAGTCCTCCATATCGAGCGACGCCGCGTCGCCATAAAGCTGGGCCAGCCTCCTCCGCGTGTTGCTGATTCCCACTCCAAGACTGCTGTGCGCTCCCACCGTACCGCGCAGGCCGGGGCCGTCGTCGGAGATCCACAACCGCAGCGTCTGTTCGTCTGTGCCAACCCCGACAGTGACCGTCGTCGGCTTCGCCCGTTTCTCGACGCCGTGCCTGATCGCATTCTCGACGATCGGTTGTAGCACGAGAGTGGGGACCAAGGCGTCGAGCGCCTCAGGTTCAGCTTCGATCCGCACCTCGAGTCGACTCTGAAAGCGGATCTTCTCCATTGCCAGATAGCGCTTGATGAACTGGAGCTCGCGTCTCAGCGAAACCTCCTGACGGGTGGAGTCGTCCAGCACGTACCGCAACAGATCACTCAATACCTCGAGCGCGTCCACAGCCGCGTCTCGTTCAGAATTCCGGACCAACATCGCGACGCTGTTCAACGCGTTGAACAAGAAATGTGGATTGAGCTGCATTCGCAGCGCCTGCATCCGGGCATCGGCCAACTGTGCACTGAGCCGCGACGCGGTGAGCCTTTGTCTCTGCAGGCGGCGATAGTAATGGAAGAGGAGCGATCCCCCAAGAATGGCCAAGTAGATGAACAGGTGGACCGGCAGTTCCAACGTTGCCAGCGACAAGAGCACATCCCAGTGCGAGCGGTCGCCCGATGGCGGGAGATGGCGAAGGGCCGGCTGAAGGGCGAAGCGGGCCCCGGTGTGGACGAAGGACAGCACGACGGCAATACCACAATGCAACGCCGACCGAGCGATCACGCGCCCGCGCTCGATGGGATAGCGCTTCGACAGCCAGATCACGAGCGGCGCATACAACGCCCAGAGGTACCAGAACGGAAGAACGAAGAATAGGGTCGGGAAAAATGGGCGTGGCGTTTCCTCCACGCTGTACATGACGTACAACCAGATTGTCACGGCGACGCTGAGGGCCGTAGCCGCCAGCACCAGCTGAACTGCCTGCCGTACGCGACGTGGCAGTGCCCTCCATCGGACTACCATGACCGCCCTCTCGCATCGTGAGCCGCCAAGTCGGAGCCGGCCGAAATCGAAGCGTCCAAAGCCTCGTGGTCAGGTCGCCAGCGGGCGCGCCAGCGTATCTCGATACGC
>JASFMO010000085.1:0-10269 GCA_050117535.1 Gemmatimonadales bacterium
CTCTTCGAGTTGCTGAACGTTGTCGCAGCCCACGATCACCGTGCTAACTCCGGGCAGCGAGAGCACGTAGGACATCGCGTCTTTCATCGAAGTGAGTCCGCCCTCACGGAAGATGCGGCCTCGAGCGGGGATCTTCATGCCGATCACACCCATGTTCAATTCCTTCGCCAGGGGTAGCAATTCTTCGGCGAAGGAGAGGTGGTGGCGGTCGGCCGGATTCAGAGCCATCAGAATAGTATCGAAGTCGAATTGACGAATGCCGCGCATTAGCGGCGCCGGATCATAGTGGCCCGTAATGCCAAGGAATCTCACGATCTTCTCGTCCCGGGCCTGCTGCAGGGCCTCGATGGCGCCACCCTTGCCGAATATCCGCTCGATCTGCTCGTCGGTCCGGACATTGTGTAGCTGCCAGAGGTCGAGGTGGTCCGTCTGCAACAGCCGGAGGCTCTCCTCGAGCAGACGTAACGAACCGTCTCGCGTCCGATCGTGCGTCTTCGTCGCCAGGAAGACCTCGTCGCGGCGCGTCGCCATCACTTCGCCGATGTACGTCTGGCTGATCCCTCGGCCGTAAGCGGCCGCCGTGTCGATATAGTTGACGCCCAGGTCGATCGCACGGTTGATGATCGCCAACGATTCGTCCCGGGTACCGTGCTGTTCGATCGTCGCTTGGCCGCCGAGACTGAACAGTCGCACCGAGTGGCCCGTGCGGCCCAGCGGCCGCACGGGCATTGGCGGAGCGCGGAACGGAGGGCCGCCGGCCTTCGCCGGCTTCGATCCGGTCAGGAACAAGGCGGCGGTTCCGCCGGCGCCGACTTTCACAAAATCACGCCGTGTGAGCTTACGCTTAGGCATAGCGCCTCCTGTCTTCAGGCCTGCGATCGCCGAGATCGGAAAGTGCAGTGTCGTGAGACTCGTCGCGTCCCTTCTGGCCGGGCACCCGCGCCTCGCTAGCCGTGAGGCTGGGCACGATTCAAGTGCACAAGATGGACCGCACGATTGTGGAAACGCAAGCCGGGCTGGCACCGCTTTGCCAGCGAGAGCGCAGCGAGGCCGCCTGTGTTGACAAGGGGGCGGAGAGGAGGGTAGGTTGGAATGAGAATGGTTTTCAATCTCACTCAACACCCGACACCGGCCGCCGGCCCCGATCACTCGGCTACCCGCTCGCCAGACAGGACTCGGTTCCAGCGTCCCGGATTCCTCATCCCCGTCTCCGGGGCGGGGGCGGCAGCGGTGGCCGTCGCCATCCTGGTCCAGGCAACTCCGGGCCCTGGGGGGGGATCTTCCGTGAAGCGCGAAGCCTGGCTGATGGGAACGCGGTTGAGCGTTACCGCTTCGGCGCCCAGCCGCCAGGCGGCCGTGCAGGCAATCGAGTCCGTCTTCCAAGAAGTCGAGCGAGTGGAAGCGGCGCTCAGCAGTTGGCGGGAAGGCAGCGAGATATCGCGTCTGAATTCAGCCGCCGTGGGCGAGGAGGTACAGCTCTCGGCCGAAGTGGCGGGGCTCTTGGACGAGATCGGAGATTGGGTGAGGCGAACCGAACGGGCGTTCGATCCGGCCGTGGGACCGCTGATCGACGCTTGGGACCTCAGGGGGCAGGGTCGGGTGCCCCCGGCGGCTGAGCTGGATCGGGCTGTCGCCGCTAGCGCGTTCACCGCTTTTGAACTGGATCCCGTTTCGAGGCGGGGAACCCGGACCGACGCCGGAGCTTGGCTGACCGCGGGAGGATTCGGCAAAGGCGCGGCGCTGCGAGCGGCGCGCAATGTTCTGACGCGGACCGATGTCGAGTCCGCGCTGCTCGATTTTGGGGGACAGCTCGTTGCCGTAGGAACGGCGTCGGGCGGCCGCAGCTGGCCTGTGGCTGTGGCGCACCCTGCCCGGCGCGACTCGCAGCTCGTGGTGCTTCACCTGCGCGATCGGTCGGTAGCCACGACCGCAGCCTCCGAGCGCTATGTAGAGGCGAGCGGCGTTCGCTACGGGCATGTGCTCGACCCGCGCACGGGTTGGCCCGCGGAGCCATGGGGAAGCGCCACTGTGGTCTGTGAGGACCCGCTGGTCGCCGATGTTCTGTCGACGGCGCTCTTCGTGCTTGGACCCGAGCGGGGAGGCACTTGGGCAGAGGGACTGGAGGGCGTGGGGGTCCTGTTTCTTCAGGAAATGGCCGGCGCGGTCGAGGCCAGATGGAATCAGGCCATGGAGCCTTGGCTCGTGGGGCTCAGCCCGTCGGCGCGGGCCCTCGATCCTCAGACAGGGGAAGCGGCCTGGCGAACGGTCGTGATCGGACTACGAGGGGAGGGATGATGCGCAACGGTAGCGGGCTGCACCGCCTGGTGGGCCTCTTGGCCATTCTTTTGGTGATCGTGAGTTCGGGCTACGCGCAAGAGCCGGATATCGAGAAACGGCTTGAAGAACTCGAGCGGCGAGTCGAGCTGCTTCAAGAGGAGCTCGCTGGGCGCGACTCGGCCGCCGTTGCCCAACTTCGTCGCCAGATCGAGATCATCACGCGCGAGCTGGAGGAGCTGAAGCTGGGGCGCGAGGTCGTCGTCGAGGCCGATACCGGTCTGTACGGTTTTGGCCCCGCGGCGTCCAAGGTCTACCGCGTTGGCCAGGGTGTCTCGGTCGGCGGCTATGGAGAGATGCTGTACGAGAGTTTCGCCAGCGAGCGCGAAGACGGAGAGCCCTCCGGCCGCAAGGACCAGATCGACTTCCTGCGCGCCATCGTCTACGTCGGCTACAAGTTCAATGACCGGTTTCTGTTCAACTCGGAGTTGGAGTTCGAGCACGGGTCGACAGATCAGGCGGGTTCGGTCTCGGTGGAGTTCGCCTATCTGGATTATCGAGCTTGGGATGCTGTGGGCATCCGCGCGGGCCTGGTGCTGCTGCCAATGGGTTTCATCAACGAGTTGCACGAGCCGCCGACGTTCCTCGGAACGGAACGGCCGGAGACCGAGCGCCGAATCATACCGACGACCTGGCGTGAGAATGGTATCGGGATATTTGGTGACGCCGGCGGCTTCGCTTTTCGAGGCTACGTCGTCAACGGGCTCGATGCCGTTGGCGGCGGCGCCTCCAACGCTGACGGCTTCAGCGCGGCCGGCCTGCGTGGTGGCCGGCAGAAGGGTTCCAAGGCGGTGGCGGAGAGCTTCGCATTCGCCGGCAGGGTCGACTACGTCGGGCTTCTCGGACTAACGCTTGGAACCTCGGTGTACGCCGGTAACTCTGGTCAGGGCTCCGTGTCGCCGCTGGATGGATCGGCCATTTCAGCGCTGACGGTCATCTGGGAGGGACACGCCGAGTACCGCAGACAAGGTTTCGACCTACGCGCCTTGCTGGCGGTGGCGCACGTGGACGAGGTCGAACACATCAACGCCGTCAAGGGCCTCGAGGGCGCCGAGTCGGTCGGAGAGCGACAAGTCGGCTGGTACCTGCAGGCTGGCTACGATGTTCTGCATCACTCGCGGTCCATGCATCAACTGATCCCGTACGTCCGCTTCGAGCAAGTCAACAGCCAGGACCGAGTTCCGGACGGTTACACGGCGGACCCGGCGAACGACCTTCAGGTCATCTCGATCGGCGCCGCCTGGAAGCCGATCACCAACATCGTGGTCAAGGCCGACTACCAGCTCCGCAGCAACGGGGCCAGTACGGGTGTGGATCAGCTGAATGCTTCTATCGGGTATCTCTTCTGATCCGCCGGAGAGGGTGCCGTGGGGCTAACGAAATCGGAGTCATTGAGGATGCGACGAACGTTTCTGAGACTAGCCGTCGTGCTCTGGTCGCTCGCCGCCGCCCAAGCGGCGAAGCCGCTGCGATCCCCGGCGCAGACGGCCGTCACTCAGGAAGAGGCCCTACGCCTGGCCTTTCGAGAGCCGGCGACGATCGAACGGCGGACGGCGTTTCTGGAGGAATCCGATGTCGAAGCCGCCCGTGCTCTGGCCGGGCCAGGCATCGAGCTCGAGCAACGTGTCGTCACCTACTACGTGGCGCGACGGGGCGATACGGAACTGGGCGTGGCTTACTTCGACGCACACCGCGTGCGCACGCTGCCCGAAGTTCTGATGATCGTGGTCACACCTGAAGACCGAATCGGGCGGATCGAGATACTCAAGTTCTCGGAGCCACCGGAATACAGGGCGCCGGAGAGCTGGCTCGAGCAATTCGACGACTTGCCGTTGAGCGACGGTCTATCACTCAAGGGCTCGATCGTCAACATGACAGGAGCCACCCTCACCTCACGTGCGGTCACGAATGCGGCGCGTCGGGCGCTGGCGCTCCACGCGGTCATCCGACCCTTGGATGAGTGGAAGGCGCACCCGTGATGAGTCGATTCGAGAAGTGGAGCCTGTTGGTTTCGCTCGGCCTGGCCGGCCTGAGCGGGCTCGGCCTTCTGTGGACCAAGTATCTGTTGAGCAACGATGATCCGTGGGCTGCCATTAACCATCCGTTGCAACCTTGGTTCCTCAAGATCCACATCGTCGTCACGCCGCTGCTCGTCTTCGCCTTGGGACTGGTGGCCGCGAGACACATCTGGCCACACCTGCGGTCGGCGCGGCGGGGTTCGAGCGGTCGCGCCATCACGCTCCTGGCCGCACCGTTGATTGTCAGCGGATACCTGATTCAGACCGTCATCGAGCCGCGACTGTTGGCAGCGTTGGCGATCGCCCACATCGCGCTCGGAGTCCTGTTTGTCGCGGGTTTCGCCGCACACCAGACGCGCGCTGTCTTGCTCGCCGAAAGAGAGCGTGCGCGCCGCCCGCCCGTATCGCCACCCGCGACGGCGTCTGTCTCCACGGACCGCGGGAACGGTGGGCCCTGTCGGTCGCCGAAGACGGCCGCGAAAAAATTGCAGTGAACGATAGTTACTGTCTGTCCATGGACAGCGACCCGCTGGGAGGGCTCTGAGAGCTCCAGCCGCTTAAGGTCAGAACGCACAACACATTGGGGGGCTTGCGCGGTGTGGCCGAATTTGGCGGCTCGCGTCTTGCGCTTCGGATGGTCCGCGCCCCAAGCGCAGTGAGGTGTGGGATGGAAAAGGGGAAGGTCCACGAAGGGAAGTCGCTGGATGCCGCCAGGGGACTGCCGGTCGGCTCGCCGCAGGGCTTCGGGACTGTTGAGGGCCGGCGTCGTGAGGACCGGGCCGCAGAGGTCCCAGAGGAGCGACCGGGCGAGGGAATCGGGACGCGCGAGCATTCGGAGCTTGTGGCGGAGGCCGTCGATTGGCTATGGTTAAAAGGGGATGCGGACGGGCTGCGGTCATCCGGCCTACTTGACCCCGAGACCGGGCACTACTCGTCGTTGGGCATCGATCGCCGGCTCCGCGAGCTGGTGGCGCTGTCGCAGCGAAATGACGAGCCGCTCGCCTGCGTCGTGTTCGGCGTCGACCCGATTTCCGAAGGCACGCACGTTACGACGGAGGCTTTGCTGGCAGCCGCGGCGCGGTTTGGATCGCTGCTGCGGCGGCAGACGCGTCGCTCGGACGTCGTTGGTCGTCTCGAGCCGCTCAAGTACATCGTCCTGGCTCCGCGGACACCGCCGTTCGGCGGCCTCAGAATGGCCGAGAGGTTCACTTCGGCCTCGCAGTCTTGGTACCTGAACGGGGAATCGCCAGTGACGTTCGGAGCTGGCGTCGCGGGCGTAGAAGGTCACGCAGCGGGTTTGGAAGCGTGTCCGGAATCGTTAGTGACCGCAGCCCGGAGGGCGCTAATGGATGCCCGCGTGGCCGGCGCGGCACAGATCGCCGTAGCCTGGCTAGGTGGTTGACACCCGGTGAAGGGGGAGAGAGCAGTGTCGAAGAAGCAGGTTAAGGATGAGCGGGACCGTCTTCGTGAACTGGCTTGCCAGACGCTCGAGGCCTATCGGAATCTAAACTCCGTTGCGGCCGAGGCTTCCTTCGGGCGAAATGGCGGGGTCGAGGGCGATGGGCTGGCACGCGCCGGCGAGTTACTCGAAGCGGTCATCGCCGAGATAAGAGACACGGCGAAAACCTCCAGCGCCTAGGCGCGATACGACGTAGGCCGCCCCAGGCGGGGTATCCTTCTATGCCCCGCCCGGTGGGGTGCTGCCCGGAGGCGGCGCTGGTCCTCGGGGCGAGGCGGCCTCGACACGTCCGAGTGCGGTCCTGATCGCCGTACTCGGCCGGTGGCGCCATGCGCCGGGCCCGGTCAGGCCGATTCCGCGAACGATTCGGCGAAGGTCGGGAGACCGATTCGCCGCTTCAACGCCTCCCGATCCATGACCACAAAGTGATGGTTCCGACTGTCCACCAGGCCATCGCGCTTCAACTCGGCCAGGACGGTAGTCACCGTCTCGCGCGTCGAGCCGATCAGGTCCGCCATCTCCTGATGGGTGAACCAGTAGGGCACCTCGGCGCCCCGTTCGCCGGCTTGGCCGTAGCGATCGGCAAGCCAGAGGATGGTCCCGGACAGTCGGGATGGGACATCGAGGAACGCCAGCATCTTCGTGCGCTCCTCCATGTGCGCCATCACCTCCGCCGTGTGGCGCAGCAGGTGGCGTGTGAGCGCCGCGTCGCGGGCCAGCAACTCTCGCAGGGGTTCGGTTCCGATCGCGAGGAATTCGCTGCTCTCGGCCGCAGTGGCCGAAAGTACACGCCGCGGCAGCCCTGCCAGAGCATCGAGGCCAAACGCTTCCCCCTCGGCCGCGAAGCTCACCGCGATGTCGCGACCGTCGCGGTCCTTATCCCTCAGTCTGGCGCGTCCGCGTAGAACGAGAAAGAGCGCGTCGGCCGGGTGGCCCAGCTCGTACACGCTCTCGTTCTTGCGCCAGCTGCGCGTGGATCCGATCCCGCGCAACGTCTCTATCTGGGAGAGAGTCAGGCTCTTCAGCAGGGCCATCGGCCTCCGGCCATATCGCATAGCCGATACCCTCCTCTCGCGTCATACCTTTCAGGCTTCATCCACGACGGTCGTCGTGGCGGCCCTCCCGGTAGTACGCCGTCGGGTGCAGTTGATGGCGGTGAGACCGCTCGGTCTCTCTGTCAATCCGCGGGGGAAGCCCCCACGGCGTCTCCTGCCTCGCAAAACACGGATGGTAACATCACTAACAATAGTCCCCGAAGCCCGATCGGGAAAGGCCGGCGTAAAGGTCTGACTACCATCGCGATACGCGCCACACGCGCTCGAGCCAGCGTTGCAGAGAGTGCGGTCGGCGATTAAATAGAGGCTCGATAGCCTAGACCCCAACCATTGCGGCGATGGAGAAAGAAGCGGTTTCAAAGCGGGAAGAGTTCGAGCGCGAGGCGTTAGTCCATCTGGACACCCTCTACAACGTCGCTCTCCGGCTCGCGGGTAACGCGGCAGACGCTGAGGATCTCGTCCAGGAGGCGGTGGCGAAAGCTTGGCGTGCGTGGGACAAGTACGAGCGGGGCACGAACTGCCGAGCTTGGTTGGTGACGATACTGCGAAACACGTTCATCAACCAGTTCCGGCGAGAAAGCCGGCGGCCGACGGCGGTTCAGTTCGATTCGGTGGAAGATGTCAACGTGTTCGAGGCGGTGCAGGAGCGGGATCCCGAAGGGTCGTTTTTCCGTTACATCGTGGATGATGAGGTGAAGCGGGCGATTCAAGATCTGCCGGAAGAGTTCAGAATCCCCGTTGTGTTGAGCGATGTTGAAGGCATGAATTACGCAGAAATTGCCGAGGTTCTGGACGTGCCTGTCGGCACGGTGAAGTCGCGACTGTTTCGAGGCCGGCGTCGGTTGCAGCAGCGCCTCTACGAGTACGCTCTGGAGATGGGGTACATCAGATGACCGCCTTTGGAAAACTGGGGGACTCGCTAATGGAGGCGATGCCGCCGCCGGGGGGCATCGACTGTGAAGGCGTTATGCAGCAGCTGTACGAGTACATCGACGGCGAGCTCGATGAGGAGACGGTCGAGAAGATTCGTAAGCACCTGAAGCTCTGCAAGGAATGCTACCCACATTACGACTTCGAGCGCGCTTTCCTGAGCTTTTTGTCGGACCACGGGCGAACGGGCGCGCCGCCGGAATTGCGGCGGAAGATTTTCGCCAGTCTTCTGCAAGAGGAGAGCGAGGGCTGACCCCCAGCCGGGATCATGAACCCCACGCGTTTCACCTACCGGGTCACGATTCGATACCAGAGCCAATTGCAGCAATACGAAGTCTTCGATGTGGAGGCCTTGAATCTGCGTGAGGCCTTGTCGGAAGCGACGGCTCGATTCCCCGAGGGGCTAATCGAGACTAGCGATCTGATCGAGGTTCGGCTGGCGAATCCTCCCGAATAGACCGGCCTCGAGCTGTGATTCCGTCGCCGCCGTGTCCGGACCAGCGGGATAGGACCGCGGCGACCGCGAGCGACATGACCGGGAGCGCTCTGCCGGACGAGGCAAAGGCATCGGCTATTGAAGGGTTGGCTCGAAAGATCCGCTTGCCCGCGGCTGGCGGGCTGTTAAACTTGCGTCCCATGAAGCGGTACACGGGGGAAGAGTTGCCGGCGGGCGCGCGCATCGCCGTGCTGACCAACGACGCGCTGGGCAATTTCGTTGTGGTGACGCCGCTCCTCCAGATGCTGCGTGTCAAGCATGAGCCGACCACTCTCGACTACTACGGCGGCACGCGGATCAGCGAGCTGGCGGAGGCATCGGAGTTGATCGATGCGGTGTTCTCGCTGCACGGGCCGCATCCGCGCGGGTTTGCCCTATCACTCCGCGCTCCCTACGACCTCGTCGTCAATGTCGAGCGAAGCGCTTGGGCGAAGGCTGCCGCTGCGATCCTGGCGGGCGAGTCTGGCCTCGTTTGCGGGCCCAGTCTCGACTCGGAGGGAAGGGGCGATCTGCCGTTTGCCGATGACGCACGCGGCCAGCTCTGGAATGACCAGGAGTGGATCGCTGAGGACATAACGGCTCGCTACCCCTTCCTATCCTCGGGTTTCATCGGGGAGATCTTGTGCCGGCTGGCCTACTTGGAGGGTCCAATCCCGGCATATCGTTTGCCTCAGCAGCCGCCTTCTGCACCGGTGCCCGACGTGCTCATCTCCACTGCGGCCAGCTTGCCGGAGAAGCTCTGGCCCGTCGATGGCTGGCGGAAGCTCGTCCAGGCGTTGCGGGAGCGTGGACTGACGGTTGGACTGCTGGGCGCGAGACCGCGTCAGCAGAAGAAATACTGGCAGGGCGCCGAGGTCGAGACGGCCGTCATCGCAGCGGGCGTCGCCGACTTGCGGGGGCGGTTCGCGCTGCCCGAGGTCGTCGGTGCGATCGCCCGTGCACGGTTGGTGGTCACGATTGACAACGGTATCGTTCATTTCGCCTGCGCGACCCAGACGCCGACCGTCGGCCTCTTTCGTAATGGTATCCACCGACTTTGGGCGGCGCCGGCCGACAATCTGAAGCTGATCGAGCCGGGATCGGGCAGACGAGTCCCGGATATCCCGTATGGCTCGGTCTGGAGCGCGGTAGAGACTCTCCTGGGATGATGCGTCCCGGTCGCCGCTCCGACACCGTCGTGCTATATTGCCGCTCCTTCACCGTGCGCTAGCCCGGATCCCGACGAGGTAGATCATGAAGTCGAACTCAATCGCTTTCTTCAAGCGTTTGCTGGCGTTGCCGGGACCGTCTGGCCACGAGGTGGCACCGGCCCGCGCTTGGCGTGAGGAGGCCGAGCCTTTCGCGGATCGCGTCTGGGCGGACGTGGCAGGCAACAGCTTCGCGGCGGTAAACCCGGACGCCGAGCCACGGGTCATGATCGCGGGCCACATCGACGAGATCGGACTCATGATCAACCACATCGATGACGATGGGTTTCTGTACTTCTCCGCGATCGGGGGCTGGGATCCGGAAGTCATCGTCGGGCAACGTGTCGAAATCCTGTCGAAAGAGGGCTCGGTGTATGGCGTCGTCGGCAAGAAGGCGATTCACCTGATCGAGAAGGAGGCCCGCGAGCGGGTATCGAAGGTGAAAGATCTGTGGATCGACATCGGGGCCAAGAGCGGGGCGGACGCTCGCCGACGCGTACGCGTCGGGGACGCGGCGGTACTGGCCGCGGATGTAGTCGAGTTGCCGAACGGGAGAATCGCTTCACGCAGCATCGACAACCGGATGGGCGCACTGGTCGCGCTCGAAGCGTTGCGGAGATTGGCGTTGAAGCGGCCAGCCGCGGGCGTGACCGCTGTGGCCACAGTACAAGAGGAGATCAGCTTCGCGGGCGGCGGTGCGCGAGTTGGCGCCTTCGGTCTCGACCCGAAGGTCGCTTTCGTCCTGGACGTCACACATGCCACCGACTACCCGGGCGCCGAGAAGAAGGGG
>JASFMO010000086.1:0-10256 GCA_050117535.1 Gemmatimonadales bacterium
GGCGACACTGGCCGACCTGCTGCGTCTTCGCCCGAGCGGCAAGCCCCAGACATGACAAGTCGGAGCCGGGTCGCTAAGGGCAACTCCGCTCCGCGGTTCCCGGCTCCTCGCACCGGTCTCGGCGATGAAATCGAGCAGGTGGGGGCGGGTCGTCTGAGCGAAGCTAGCTTTGCGACCCCGCGCTCACGCCGGTCGGCGTGAGCGCGGGGGAGGCCGGAGCGAGACGGCCCGCTCTCAGTCCACGCCAGAAACCGCCTACTCGGTTTCCTGTTTAGCCAGCTCTTCGATCCGCGCCACCGACTGGCGCATCGCCGTTGTCACATCGTCGAACTCCGGACCGCCGCCAATGGCGACGGCGGTCCGGTTCAGCCTTCGTACCAGGCCGATGAAGTTGTCCACTTCTTCGCGCAGCTGCGAGTACTTGCGCTCGCTGCTCAGGAAGGGGTGCTGCGCGTAGAAGTAGCCGCCCACCACCAGCACGATCCCGACGATCACCCGCATATACAGTTCGGCACTCGCGTCGACGTTGGCGAGACCGCTCAGGATGAGGACCAGTCCGATCGTCACGCCGATGAGCGGCACGTAGCGGTTGACGGTGCGGCGCCAGGTCGATGTGGCTCTGTTCGGCATGTGTTCACCCTCGGTCGATCGTGTCGCTGGCCCCACCCCCCGGCCAAACCGAAAGCAGAGTGAGACCCCACAATAACGGTTAACGACAGAAGGCCGAAAGCGCCAGCGAGCTCTGGTGGGCGCTGACCGACGAAGGCCAGCCGGGCTGAATCAATTCGGCTCGCGGTCTCGGGCGTTTCCCGCGTCGCTTCCGCCCGAGCGCCGCGTCATCAGGCCGGGAGCGACCTCCTCCCGCAGCCTCAGAGACGGGTGGCACGTTGAGCAGTCTCCGAGGGTCGGTCGGTCCTGCCGCTCCGCCTCTTCTTCATGGCACTCGATGCAGTTCGTGTGTAGCGCCTCCATGTAGCTCACGGCCCAGGCCAGGTCCACGTCCGCATCGGCATCGGCCCAACCCGTGTCCTCCTCGTGGCATTCCAAGCAGGGTTTCGCCGTCTCGGCCGTCTTCACGATCCCCAGCGTATGGCAGACGCCGCACGTCCGGTTCTCGGGCATCAGCCCGGTTATCTCCTCTTCTTCGGCCACGACCCGGTGATGATAGCCGTGGTCGAAGATCATAGTGGGCTGAACGAGGCGCCCGTGACAGCGCGAGCAGGGCGTCGTCTCGTCGCCCGGCGCCGAGCGGTGGTGGCAGTTGACGCAAGAGCTATCCGCACCGAGCCGCTCCTTGTGATCGGCATGCGGGAACTCGGTGCGCACTCCGCCTTGATTCCCGTCGATGATCAGGGTCGCCCGCGCCACGTCCAATCCCGCCGCGGGGCGGACACGCGGGTCCGTGTGGCCGCCAAAGGGAGGATACATCGCGGCCCAAGCCAGAGGGATCACCAGAACCGCGATCACGGTCACCCTCTCGAGCCCCCCGCTCAGTGCCGTTTCCCACACCCGAGATAAGGTCTCGAACGAGGCGCAGGAAATGCGGGCGGCGCGGCGGCGCTCTGTCCAGCCCGCCTCGAACACGGGGCAGTTCTCGACGAAGGCGAGGAAGCCCAGGCCCGCCGCGGCCACCACCCCCAACGACAGCACCCACTCGGCCAGCGAGGGGAAGTACACCGAACCCGCATCCCGGAAGTAGCCGAAGATCCCCACGTTCATCCGGTTCAGCGCCAGGCCGGCCGACGCCGAGAAGGCCGCCAAACCCAACGGAAGCGCCGAGCCGCGCGTACCCGGGAGCCAAACGAGCAGAAGCGGAATCACGGCCGTGAGGAGGATCTCGATGCCAAAGAGCCAGCTCTCCCAGGTGCCGGCCACGAGGGCCCGCCATGACCCTTGCGCCAGACCGTAGAATTGGAGCAGGAGGTACGTCCCCAGAATTACCGTGGCGATGGAAGCCAGCGCGGTGAGCATGGGCATGTCGCGGCCGGCCGGCCTCCCACGCTCGTTTCCTCCGTCACCGGCCCCGCGAAGTGCCAGCCGTCGGCGTTCGGGCTGATTGTCACCGAAGACCGCTTCCGGGTCGTACAGATACGCGTGCAGGAACCGGATCAGGACCACGAACATCAACCCGGCTCCGATGGCCGAGAGGATGAAGAAGAGCGGAAGCAGAGGCGAATACCAGAGCGGGTGCAGCCGCTGCGGGGTCACCAGAAAGAGGGACCCCAGGGACGAGTGGTGCAACGAAGAGAGCGAGATCCCCACGACCACGACGCCGAACGCGATACGGTGCAAGAACCGGCTGGCCTTCTCCGCCCTCAGCTTATCGAACACGAGGGGGGCCAGTTCGATGGCGGTCACCGTGAAGTACAGGCTCACGCACCAGAAGACTTCAAACAGAAACGAATGCTCGTTCCACATGATGAACGGGTGCCAGAACCGCTGTGGGAGTCCGATGTCGAACAGCAGGGCCAGGCACGAGCACCCGTATCCCAGGAACGCCACCAGGATGGCCGGCTTCATGAGGGGCCGGAAGCGCTCCAGCTTCAGCACGTAGACCAGGAAGCCCACCGTGAAGCCGCTGGTGGAGATGGCCACCCCGGCCACCATGTTCAGAATCTTCCAGAGTCCCCAGGGAACGGCGTCCGTCAGGTTGGTCGTGGCTCCCAATCCGTACCAGAGGCGGAACGCCCCTGCGACGAGCCCGGCAAGGGTCAGAGCCCACAAGATGTCTTTCAGTTTCCTGATGCGGCTCCGCATGCTCAACCCTCCGCTCCCGCATCCACTTCCCCCGCTTCACCGGCGGCCTCCGCCGCCAGGCGCATCCTCCGACGGATGACCCAGTTGATGCCCAGGACAGCTCCCATGACGGTCAGCCCGATGGCCGGTGTCTTGGCAATGAGGGGCTCGGTGAGGGTCGGTATGGCGGCCGTATCGACGTGGGGCCAACCCACGGCTTCCAAGTCGACGTCCGATACGTACAGCACGCACGTTCCACCGAACTCGTGTTCCCCCCATACGCGAGGGAGGTACAGCCCCCGATTGGAGCCGATCATCCGGTGGGCTTCGCTCAGCAGTTCGTCCCGATCACCGAAGCGGAGCGCTTCACTTGGGCAGGCGTCCACACAGGCCGGCACGTTCCCCTCGGCCTGCCGCTCGAAGCACATCGTGCACTTCCGCATCAACGGATTCGTCTCACCCCACTCGTACCGGGGGATGTGAAACGGGCAGGCCAACATGCAGTAGCGGCAGCCGATACACTTATCCGGATCGTAGATCACCGCGCCTTCCGGCGTCTTGGTGATGCCTCCCACCAAGCAGGCCGATACGCAACTCGGCTCCAGGCAGTGCATGCAGCTCATTCGGACGAACCGCCCCGGGTCCGCCTTGCGAACGCTCAGCAGCCGGTCGGCGGAAAGGCCGTCCTCGGTAGTGGCGCGATCGATTTGCGCCTGCAGCGGGTCGGTCCCATTCGCTTCGATGCAGGCGGCCACACAGCGCTCGCAGCCCGTGCATTTCGTGACATCGACAAGAATCGCCTTCACGAGGCCTTCACCTCCCTTCCGAACAGGGCCTCCGCCACCTTGTCTCCGGCGCCCGGCCGAAGCTGCCAGTGCACCGCCGAAATGCGATCGAAGAAGAAGAGGACGACGTGCGCCAGCTTCGTGAACGGGACGAGGACGAAGAGAAGCTCGGCGCTGAGTATGTGAGTCAGCATCATGGCGCTCCACGGAAAGGGATTCACCCTCGGATGTGAAGCGAGGTACCCGGTGATGAACGGCAGGAGGACCACGACGAGAAGAATGTAGTCCGACGACCGGCTCACCAACCGATGCCGGGCGCGGAAGATCCGGAAGATCAAGAGCAAGGACCCGCAGGCGACGGTCAGCAGCGTGAGGATGTCGGCCAACCCTTGACCGATGGAGGGCAGGCCGATTCCCAGCAGCGCGTTCCACAGAGCGATGTGATCCGCAAGCAAGAGCGGAACCACAATGACTCCGATATGCATGAGGAACGACGCCGTTGAGAACAGCCCCGTCCCGGGCTCGACGTGGTTGACGGGCACCAGCCAACCGAGCGTCTCCTTGGCCATCTTGCTCCAGGGAACCTGCTTCAGGCGTCTGCCCTTTTTCACGAACAGGAAGTAGATCTGGAGCCCGATCTGCCGCGCCAATCCCAGAACCATCACCAGGAAGGTGACAGCGAATAGCGGCCCTTTGGCGAAATCGATCCAAGCGTCCATTTGATTGCATCAACCCGCGAGCTACGTGGGCGCCGACGCGCGAGCCGCCCGCCCAGCGAGCGGAGCGCCGGCCGTTCCCTACACAGCCAGTAGGGCCGCTTCCTCCTTCCGCTCCGCCGGAGGTTTCCCCCCCGGAACCTCGATCGCTTGCAGAACGAGGTCATGCAGGCCCATCACCTTACACGGCAGCTCGTAATGCTCCACCAACTCCTTCAGCTGTTTCTTGCAGTTGGCGCAGGGCGCGACGACGATGTCGGCCTCGGTCCTCTCGATCTGCTCCGCTTTGACCCTACCGGCAATCTCCATCCGGTACTCGTGCAACTCGTCGATCGAAACCAGACCGCCGCCACCCCCACAGCAGAAGTTGTCCGATCCTCTTGGAGCCATGTCGACGAAGTTCGGGACGAAGCTGCGGAGGATTTTTCGGGGCTGCTCCACGATCCAGCCCGAGCGGGCGATGTTGCAGGGATCGTGGTAGGTCACCCGCTCGCTGACAATCTCTGGATCCAACCTGATCTTGCCTCGCTCCAGGCAGTCCAGCGTGTACTCCATGAAGTTGAAGACGGGTGGCGGTCGGTTCCTCATGAACGTCGGGATGAAGTCGTGCGCGGCCCGAGAGGCATGCCCGCACTCGCCGATCAAAATACTCCCGCCCTTCAGCCGCTCCACCTCGGAGACGAGCTGCTTGATGATGTTTTCGAGATGCCAATCGCTATAGAACAAGCCGTAGTTGATGCCGTCGTAGTTGCAGAGGCCGATTGTCCAGCGATCCCAGTCCCCCGCCGCGTATAGAACCGCCGCGTTTCCCATCAGCGTGTCGGGCTCCATCAGGAAATCGCTGACGGCACAGAACAAGACGTAGTCCCGGCCGATTTTGTCGGTGGGGAACTCCAACTCGACCCCCAGGATCTCCTCCATCTCCTCGGCAAGGAATTCGAGGACATCGAGTAATCCCTTTTGGGTCACCTTCGAGGTGTTGCGAGTCTCGCCGTGGAGTTGCTCTTCCACGCTCACCTGGAGCGCCTTGGGCGTGATGCCTACCAGGCTGAGCAGGTAGCGGCCCAGCCGAGTGATGAGGCCGTGATCGAAGCCCAACGGGCCAGAGCGAGTGCACCGCCGGCAGATGGTACAGCGATAGAACACATCCCCCATCTCGTCGATCAGATCCTCGGTGAGCTCGAAGCGAGTGGCGAAGCGGGACTTCAACCAGCCATCCAGCGTGAAGTACCGACGGTAGATATCCAGAAGCAAAGACGTCCGGTAGCACGGAATATCGCGTGGATCTCCCGACGCCAGCAGGACCGGGCAGGCCACCGCGCACCGATTGCACTTCGCCGTCGAACGGCAGTAGCTGTCCAGTAGCGGCTTGTAGTCGGTGTACTCCAGGACCCAGGCGAAGGCTTCCAGAAATCGGTCCACCAGATTGTCGGCTGGCCGTTCCAGAACGTGGTAGGGAAAGACCCGGCGCTGAGCGAGCGCCAGCGATGGTTTCTTGATCATAGCGGTTGCCGATTCCATGCGGTCACACCTGTGTTCGTTCGAACCTTCAGCCCTGAAAAAGGCAAGGGATGTACCATGCGCCGCCGCGTCCCCGCGACGAGCGTTCGCCGCGGTCGCAACCACAGCTTCCGACCCGGCGCAAGTGCACCAACCACGCGCAGAAATGGCGATGGCGGCGCTCTGAATCGTCGCAGACGACCCGGCGGCGAAGTGCCCGGCAGGGCGTTGCAAGCGTTGCAACACTCCGCCCCAGTGCGACGGTTTGTGCGACGTCTCTCACCGGCGCGCTGGCGCGACCCGGCACGGCGGAGATCCGCCCGCCGCTCGAGCCGGGCCCGGCCGACAGCGTCCCGGCCGCACCTACCGCCCGAAACCCCTTGTGCCACAGGCTTTTCCACCACCGACCCGCCGCCGAACGCACCGTTGGGCTAAGAGCAGTACGCAGGCGGGTCGCGAACGCGATAACCGGGTGCGACCCACAGGTGGCGGGCATGGGTGTTGCACGATCGTTAGTTGAACGATCGACTCTGAGGAGACCATGCGCTTCGGCATCCCACTTCTCGCTGACCGGGTAGCTCCCCGCTGCACCTTCGCCGACTCGGTCCTGGTCGTGACGGCCAAGCGGCGACGGATCGAGGATCGGCTGGAGGTTCCACTGGAGGGAACGACCTGGGCCGACCTGGCGGCGGTGCTCGCCGAGCATGAGGTGGACACGCTGGTCTGCGGTGGGATCACGCCATCCACGCGCGAGTCGATTCGAGCGCGCGAGGTGGCCGTCATCGACAACGTGGCAGGGCCCTGGGAGGAGATCGTCGAGGCTCTGCGGGTGGGCAAGATCAAGCCTGGCTTCGGGCTCGGCCGAGAGAGGGACGACGCCGTGTGGGACGGCGCAGTGGTCGGCACGGGGAAAACCGAGCCCGGAGCCGGTGCCGCGGCGGGGCGCGCCGTGGCTGGGGAACGCGTTGAGAGTCCATCGGCGCCCGGGCCGCGTGATTGCCTCGAGTGCAAGGATCGTGTGTGCTTGGAGGGTGTCGCGTGCCCCTACCTCGACCTCCCTGCCGCCGTGGACGCGACGGCGGGGACGCGAGAGATCCTCGAGGCGGCCTGGGATGTCGCTCTGGAGGAAGAGCGGAACCTGTGCCGACTGGCGGAGCTCGTCTACTTCGCCCTGGAACTGCGATACAGAAGGCTGGGTGTCGCCTTCTGCGAGGACCTGCGGGAGCCCGCTTCCATCCTCACGCGAGTCCTGCGGCGTTTTTTCGAGGTGGTCCCGGTGGGCTGCCGGTTGGGAGGAGAGGCGACCGCGGCCTGCGACCCGTCGCGAGTGGCGGCCTATCTGAACTCGCAGAAGACAGAGCTGAACCTACTGGTAGGATTCTGTGTTGGGGCGGATTCGATCTTTACGCGCGGGAGCACAGCACCGGTAACGACGGTTTTCGTGAAGGACAAGTCCCTGGCCAACAACCCGATCGGAGCCGTGTACTCCCACTACTACTTGACCGACATCTGACTGGACGCGGGGGACCGCGTCCGAGAATGCAAGGAGCCGAGCGATGACCATTCCCACACTGAACGCTGTCGGGTTTTGTGCCCACTACTCCGAGCCGGGAGATTGGGCATTCGATTTCGCCCTCGACTTGTCCCGAAGGCACGGGATACAACTCAACGTCTTCCATTTTCTGGCGGACCCGTACGATCCCACGGACGTCCCCCCCAGCCTTCTATCGCGTCAGGAGTTGAATGCCCTGGTGGTGGAACGCGAGCGGGAGTTGAGGATGTACTACGATGAGCGGGCGGGCGACTACCTGGAGGTCGGGTTCAGGCTGTGCGAGGACAACGAGTGGCTAGAGCTGCACCGCTGTCTGGTCGATCGGGAGTTCCAGATTCTGGTGCTCGCGCACCTGGGACCCGAGGCGAAGTTCGCCGCGCGGCCGCTGGAGGAGTTTGCCGACAGCTTCGTCTGCCCGGTCGTACTTGTGGGGCCCGATCACCCCCGGCAGTTTAGACTCAATAGCGCCGCGGCTCTCGTCAGCACGAGGCTGGGGTTGCCGGAGGGAAGCTGGGATCGGATCGGGTTGGTAGCCCGGTGAGCGGGCTCGCCGGGTCCCTCCAAGAGGCTCGGAAGGGATCGAACGGCATGCAGGATGTGAGCGAGCTGATCTTCCAGAGCATCAGCGATGGGGTCTTCACGGTCGACAAAGACCGGGTCATTACCTCGTTCAATCGGGCGGCCGAGCAGATTACCGGTTTCGAGGCCGACGAGGCTCTAGGACGGCACTGTTTCGATATCTTCCGCACCGAGTTCTGCCACACCCGTTGCCCGCTGAAGGATACCCTGCGAAATCTCGAGCCAGTGGAGAACGCCCGGGTCTCGATCCTCACGAAGGAAGGCTGCGAGCTTCCCATCAGTGTCACGACCACGCTGCTGCGGGACGATAGGGGGAAGGCGGTGGGCGCGGTCGAATTCTTCCGAGACCTCTCGGATCTGGAGGACCTGCATCGGCGCCTAGACGAGCGGAAGGCCCTGGAAGACATCGTCAGCGTGAATCGGGAGATGCACGAGTTGGTACAATTGCTCCCCGACGTGGCGAAGTCGGAGTGCAACGTTCTCATTCAAGGGTCGAGCGGCTCGGGAAAGGAACTCGTCGCCCAGGTCATTCACAACCTGAGCCCGCGCAAGTACGGGCCTTACATCAAGATCAACTGTGCCGCTCTTCCCGCGACTCTGCTGGAGTCGGAGCTATTCGGATACGTGACGGGGGCCTTCACCGACGCGAAGCGTGACAAGCCCGGACAGTTCTGTTTGGCCAACGGAGGCACCCTTCTCCTGGATGAGATCAGCGAGATGGACCCTGCCCTCCAGGTGAAGCTGCTTCGGGTGCTCAACAACGGCGAGTATCAACCCCTGGGCTCGACCAAGGCCTTCCACACCAATGCGCGGATCTTGGCGGCCACCAACGCCGATCTTCAGGAACGCATCGCGGCGGGGAGCTTCAGAGAGGACCTGTACTTCCGGATCAACGTCGTGAATCTGCGCATCCCGCCTCTGCGCGAGCGGCCGGCCGACATCCCGCTTTTGGCGGACCATTTCATCAAGAAATTCCGGGCGAAGACCCGGAGGCCCATCCGCCGGGTGGCGCCCGAGGCTCTCGCCGCTCTGCGACGCTATTCATTCCCCGGTAACGTCCGCGAACTGGAGAACGCGATTGAGCACGCCTTCGTCATGTGCCACGGAGAGCAGATCGAGCTACACCACCTCCCGGCTTCGATCACCCAGGAGGCTCGGCTGGTCACGAGTGTGACACGCGAGAAGCGGAGCGAGCGGGAGGTCATCATCGAGACCCTCCGGCGGCACGAGGGAAACCGGGCCCGAGCCGCCGAGGAGTTGGGAATCCATCGCTCGACCCTTTGGCGGAAGATGAAGACGTACGGGTTGGGTTAGCGAGGCTTCCTGTCCCGCGAACCGGATTGTGAAAGGGGGCGGGACACCATGATAAAGCCACAAGGTCACTCGTCCGCTTCGGACTCGGGGGAAGAAGAACGGCGACCGATCGCAACCGATGCGCTCTCGGCCGAGCGGTTCGAGGCCGTCGTGCAAAGCATCTCGGATGGTGTTCTGACGGTGGACAGGGAGTGGCGCATCACCTGCTTCAACCGGGCCGCCGAGGAGATTACCGGCTACCGCCGTCCTGATGTCCTCGGTCGCTTCTGCTACGAAGTCCTCCGCTCCGACCTCTGCCTCGATGCATGCCCGATGCGGCGCACCCTAGAGACGGGTAAGCCGGTCGCGGGCCTGGTCGTGTACATCACGGACGCCCAGGATCGCAGAGTGCCCGTCAGCGTGTCGACGGCGCTCTACCGCGATCCGCGAGGCCGCCTGATAGGAGGCGTCGAGACGTTCCGGGACCTTCGACAGATCGAAGCCCTGAGAAAGCAAGTCGAGAAGAGCTACACCGCCGGGGACATCGTCAGCCGGAACCCCAAGGTCCGCGAAGTCCTGGACGTGCTGCCCGTGGTGGCCGAGAGCGACAGCACCATACTGATCCGAGGCGCCACCGGCACAGGTAAGGAGCTGTTGGCCCGGGCGTTGCACAACCTGAGCTCCAGGAAAGGCGGGCCTTTCGTCGCCGTCAATTGCGCCTGCTTTCCCGAGACCCTGGTCGACTCGGAGCTGTTCGGGTACGAGAAGGGAGCCTTTACGGGAGCGGACCGGGCCAAGCCGGGCCGTTTCGCGCGCGCCGAGGATGGAACGCTGTTCCTGGACGAGGTAGGGAATCTCCCCCTACCGGTACAGGCGAAGCTGCTCCGCGTCCTGCAAGAGAGGACCTACGAGCCCCTGGGGGGAACGCAGGCTCTGCACACCAACGCCCGGATCATCGCCGCCACCCATCAGGACCTCGCGGCGATGGTGGACGAGGGCACCTTTCGCCGCGATCTCTACTACCGCATCAACGTGATCGAGCTCGATCTGCCGCCGCTGCGCGAGCGTCCCGAAGATGTGCTGCCCCTGGTCCGC
>JASFMO010000087.1:0-10181 GCA_050117535.1 Gemmatimonadales bacterium
CAGGGATCCGGTCATCGAACTGTCGGACAGGCGACTCGAGTTCAGGAGACCGGCGTCGGGTCAGGACGTTGTTCCCGCGCAGACGGTCGAGATCACCAACAGTGGTAGCCGCACACTGCGCGAGTTGTCAGTCGACGACGTGACCGATGGTGGCCCGGTCGACTGGCTGTTCGTGCTGCTCGACAGCCGTATCGCGCCAGCGACGCTGACCATCGCCATAAAGCCAGCGGAGGCGGCCGCCTCGCAGCGGAGTGAAGCGACGCTAGAGATCACGGGTGAAGACGCGGAGCCGCAGCGGCTGACGGTCATCTTGGGCGAGGGGGGCTAGGCGTCGACTCCCATCGTCAACGCTCCTCGGACAACCGCATCTCCAGTGACGTGATGACCAGCCGTCCACCCTGCGGCTCGAAGACGGCGAGGAATCGCTGCGGTGTGGAATTGGTGCGCCCGGCGGCCTCGACCGAGATGTCGAGCTCGAAGTCGCTGACCCAGCTGTTCCCGACGCGCCGCGCCGGATAGGTGCGCGCCAGGCTCGCCCTCCAGCGCGCATCGAGCTGAAACCGCCGCTGCCACTCCTCGGCGTCCGCCGACGACATGGGCGCCTGGTAGGCCGCGCGCACCGCCGTGAGATCCCTCGCCCGGATGGCGGCATCCAGCTCGCGCGCGAAGGTGTCGATCAAGCCGCCGATCTGGCGTCCCGCTTCAGTGGCGTCGATGACGACCGGGGGCGCGCGCACTACGACGATCGCCTGCCCGGCGAATCCCTGCGCTGTCGCCGTGATGGTGGCACGGCCGGGTGCGACGCCGCGCACCGCGCCGTCGACAACCGTGGCGACCGCTGGGTTCGAGGACTGCCAGGCAAGCGCCCGGCCGGTCAGGATCGAGCCTCGCGCTCCGCGCACCGTTGGGGACAGCGAGCCCGACGCGCCGGGGTCGAGCTCGAGCGAGTCCGGACTTAGCGTGACCGAGGCCACCGGCTCGGGGCGCACGGTGACGGACGCCCCGGCGCGACGGCCGTCGATCGTCGCGACAACCTGGGTGGTCCCTGGCGCGAGGGCACGCACTTGGCCGTCGGACGAAACGCTGGCGACGGCTGGGTCCTGGACGGACCACGAGACTCGTCGACCCGACAGTCTGCGACCTGATGCGTCCAGAGCCGCCGCCGATAGTGAACCCGTTTCGCCCACCGTGAGCGGGAGCGCGTTCGGACTGAGTCGAACGCTGGCTACGGACGTTTCGCGCTCGGGCGTGGGCGACGGTTCAGGCGACCGGATCAGGACGTCGACCGAGTAAGTCCGTCCTCCGCTGCTGGCCGAGATGCTGGCCGTGCCCGGTGCGCGCGCCTCGAGCCGACCGTCTGTGATGGCGGCAACGCTCTCGTCACTCGAGTTCCAGGCTACCGGTTCACCGTACACGGTCGCTCCCGCCGAGTCGCGCAAGATCGCAGAAAGCTGCAGAGTCTGTCCGGGATCCATTGGCTCGGGAACCGGCGTGATCTCGACCGACGCGACGGCGGGCGGAGTTGGCTCCGAAGCCGGCTCCTGAGTCGGCTCGGATCCGTCCTCGCGGATCTGAGTGAACAGAGTCAGCCCGACGGCGGCGACGGCGATGGCAGCGGTGCCGAGGCCGAAGACGCGTCGGTGCCGCTTGAGCAGCGGCGGAGTACCTGCCCCGGGCGCCGTCGGCTCGACGGTGACGCTGCTGTCCGATGGTCTCTCCCCGCTGGCAAGCGCGGCCATCGCCCGCCGTACGGGATCGTGCAGCCCAGGTGGAGCGCCGCTATAGGCGGCGACGAACTCCGCCAGACTGCCCCAACGGGCCGACGGGTCCTTTTCCAGCATGCGCTCCACAGCCGAGGCGAGCGGCGGCGGACAGTCGGGGCGTGCTTGAGCCAATGGCGTCGGCGCCGTCTCGGTGTGCGCCCGCATGACCTCCAGGATGGCACCGGTGAACGGGGGCGCTCCCGTCAGCATCTCGTAGGCGACGACGCCGAGTGCGTACTGGTCCGAGGCTCCCGTCACCTCCTTGCCGAGACACTGCTCCGGGCTCATGTAGGTTGGAGTGCCGACGGTGGAGCCGGTAACGGTGAAGCCCTGCTTCTCGGCGACTTTGGCAATGCCGAAGTCGGTGACGATCGCGTCACCCTCGGCGTCGAGAAGGATGTTGGCCGGCTTGATGTCGCGGTGGACCACTCCCCGCTTGTGTGCGTACTGTAGGGCGCTGGCCACCTGCGCCAGCCAGGCGCTGACCACAGCGATCGGCAGACGACCCGTCCGCCCGATGACGTCCTCGAGCGAACCTCCCTCGACGTAGTCGAGCACGAAGAAATGCAACTGGTCGTGGTGTTCGACACCGTGCACGGCGACGATGTGCGGATGCCTGAGCGCGGCAATCGTGATCGCTTCCTGCTTGAAGCGGCCGATGGTCCCCTTTTCCATCAGAACAGCGGGGGACATGACCTTGATCGCGACGCGGCGGTGCAGCGCGACGTCCTGGGCCAGGTACACGGCCGCCATGCCGCCCTCGCCAAGCTCGCGCTCGATCTCGTATCGCCCCCGAGTCACGGCCCGCAACTGCTTGAGCACGGCCTCCCACGGTGTCTCGGTGTCGGCGCCCGCGGCGTCCGGGGCATCCGCGGGCTGGGCGGGGGCGGGGGCGGGGGCGGGGGCTCTCGCGGCGCCGCAGCTGATACAGAACTGGTCCTCCGGCTCGAGCGAGGCGCCGCATTGCGCGCACTCTTGTGGCGGGCGCGCAACGGCCGCTCCGCAGTGTGTGCAAAAGACGTCGCGGCTATCGATGTGTCGTCCGCAGGATGGACAGGGTGCCGTGTCGCTCATTGACCGTTGGGTACGGGGCGCTAGCCGTCATCCTCTGCAAACAGTTGCACAAACTGCACCTGCGCGACTGGCGGGAGAGTCAGGAGCGCGGCTCGACCGCCGGCGGCGAACGGCAACGATTGCAAAGGCCCATCAGCCTAAGGTTCGCCGGGCCCGACCGCAAGACGGCGGGCAGCCCGGCAGCCGTTTGTCCATGATGGAGGCGGGGAACCGGGCAGGAGCAGGCCCTGGGACGGCTCGCAAGGGTTGTCCCGGCGGGGGTTCCTTGTGCATATTCATATGAAGAAATGCATCTTATGCGCGGGGTTGACCCCGCCGTCGTACCGGGTGTGGCTGTCCGGGGAGCTCGCCGCTACCGGCGGCCTCTGCTGAAGTAGAGAAGAAGGATGAACGGTTACCATAACGGCAGCACCGGCGAGGTAACGCGACTGCTCGAGGCGGCAAGACACGGCGAGGACGGCGCCCTCAACCGCATCGTGCCGTTAGTGTATGACGAGCTGCGGCGGATGGCGGCGCGGCAACTGCGGCGCGAGCGGGTCGGTCACACGCTGCACGCCACGGCGCTCGTCCACGAAGCCTACGTGAAGCTGGCCGGAAGCGGCGCCGTCGAGGCCTCCGATCGCGGTCACTTCCTGGCGATCGCGGCGCGCGCGATGCGGCAGGTGTTGGTCGACCACGCCCGGCGTCGGAACGCCGAGAAGCGCGGCGGCGGTTGGGAGCAGACGACGCTGAGCGATGGCGACCGGCCGCTGGACTTCCAGCCCGACGAACTGCTGGCGCTGGATCAGGCGCTGGACGAGCTGGACGAGCGGCAACGGCAGGTCGTGGAATGTCGGTTCTTCGCCGGCATGGAGGAGGACGAGATCGCCGCCGCGCTGGGCGTCTCGGCCCGGACGGTGCGCCGGGACTGGGTGAAGGCTCGAGCCTGGCTGTATCGATCGCTCTATCCGCAACCGATTTGAGGGCTGGAAGGGCAAGAGAAGGAAGCCAGTCCCTGACCTCGTGCGTGCGACCCCAACCACAGAGGACCGCGGATGACTCCTGGAAGACGGCAGCGGATCGAGTCGCTGTTCGAGGCGGCGTTGGGAAGGCCCACCGGCGAACGGGCACGATTCCTGGCCGGCGCCTGCGACGGTGACCCGGAGATGAAGGTCGAGGTCGAGGGGCTGCTGGCGGCCCACGAGCGAGCCGGCGGGATCCTGGAGAGTGATGCTGCGGTGTTAACCGCCTCGGTCGTATTCGAGTCGGTTCCGGGCGAGCGGATCGGTCCGTATCGGATGGTCGGTGTGGCGGGACGTGGCGGCATGGGCGTCGTCCACCTAGCGGAGCGCGACGATGGCCAGTTCCGCCGGCGCGTAGCGATCAAGGTCATCCGCGGGGGGCCCGACGCCATCGATTTGCACGGGCGGTTCGAGGCCGAGCGCCACATCCTGGCTTCGCTGGATCATCCCAACATCGCGCGGTTGCTGGACGGCGGTCTGACCCACGATGGTCGCCCCTACCTGGTGATGGAATACATCGAGGGTTTGCCGATCGACGAGTATTGCCGGAAGCGGCGGCTCGGTGTGGAAGACCGTTTGCGGCTGTTCTGCGGCGTGGCTCGGGCGGTCCACCACGCGCACCGCAACCTCGTCGTGCACCGCGACCTCAAGCCTTCGAACATCTTCGTCACCGAGGACGGCGTCGTCAAACTGCTCGATTTCGGGATCGCGAAGATCCTCGATCCGTCCGTCGTCGGGCACTCGGGCCCGGCCACACGCACGGGCGTCGGGCTGATGACGCCGGAGTACGCCAGCCCGGAACAGATCACCGGAACCCCGATAACCACGGCCACCGATATCTACGGACTGGGCGTGGTGCTCTACGAACTGCTGACTGGACAGCGGCCGTTCCACGTTGAGAGGAAGCCCGTAGCCGAGTGGGCCCGCATCATCGTCGCACAGGAACCGCTCGCGCCGAGTGAGGCGGCGGGTCGGGTCGAGCCGCCGTCGCCGGCGGAGTCGGGAGACGCGAAGGCCGAATCATTGGCCGACGGCTTCGAGGCGCCGGTCACACACAACGTTTGGGCTCCAACGCCGGGCGAGGTGGAACGCCACGCGAGGCGGGCCGAATCGCTGCGTCTGCGTCGGCGGCTGCGTGGCGATCTCGATCGCATCGTGCTGATGACGTTGCGCAAGGAACCGGAGCGCCGCTACGCCTCGGCGGAACAGTTGGCGGCGGATATCGAGCGCCACCTGGACGGTCTGCCTGTGGTGGCGCGCAGCGAGTCGCACGCTTATCGACTTCGCAAGTTCGTGTCGCGACACCGCTGGGGCGTCGCCGCGGCGGCGGCGGTGTTCGTGGGCCTGGTGGGTGGCTCTATCCTCGCGACCATCGGAATGGTGCGGTCGACGAGGGCGGAGGCGGTCGCGCGGACGGAGGCGGAGACGGCCGAACAGGTCTCCGACTTCGTCGTCAACCTGTTCAAGGTGTCGGATCCGAGTGAGGCGCTGGGGAATAGTATCACCGCCCGCGAGATCCTGGATCGGGGAGCCGATCGGATCCCGGAAGAACTGGCGGATCAGCCGTTGGTGCAGGCGCGACTGCTGCTGACGATCGGCGGAGTCTATCGCAATCTTGGGCTTTACGCGGAAGCCGAGCCGCTGCTCGAGCGGTCGGTGGGACTTCAGCGCGCCGCGTCGGACGGGAATCCGATCGAATTGGCCACGAGCCTCAGCGCCTTGGCTCACGTGCATGGGAACCTGAATCGGAATGAAGCGGCGGCGGCGCTGTTCGAGGAAGCGCTAGGGATCCGCGAGTCGCTCTACGGTCCCGACCATCCCACCGTCGCGACGACGTTGACGGATCTGGCGCAGATCTATCGGCAGGACGGACGCTATGACGAAGCCGCCACCCTGCTCGAGCGCGCTCTGGGGAACCAGGAGCGGTCGCTGGGACCCGATCATTTGGAGGTCGCCTCGACGCTGTACAACCTGGGGGCGGTGTACCGGCGCCAGGGCCGGCTGGACGAGACGGAGCCGCTGTATCGACGCGCGCTGGAGATCCGGGAGGCCAATCTTCCGGAGGGTCATCCGGACGTGGCGAGGAGCCTGCAGAGTCTGGCCATCGTCTACGAGCGGCAGGACCGTCTGGCGGAGGCGGAACCGCTGTACTGGCGCGCGTTAGAGATCAAGCGAAAGACGCTGGGACCGCAGCACCGCGATGTGGCGACCAGCCTGAACGGGCTGGCGATCGTACACGCGCAGTTGGGCGAGTTGGCCGAGGCGGAAGCGCTGTTCCTGGAGGCGCTCGAGGTGTTCGAGACGGCGCTGGGCCCGGAAAGTCCCCAGGTCGCGAACCAGCTGCACAACCTTGGTTTCTTCTACCGCCAAAAGGGTGCTCTCTCCGATTCGGAGCGGCTATTCAAGCGTTCGCTCGCCATCAAAGAGAAGACCTTGGCGGCTGATCACCCGAGCCTGGCGGCGACGCTGTTCAGCCTGGGCGACCTGTACGTGAACAGCGGCCGTTACGCCGAAGCCGAGTCGCCGCTGCGCCGGGCGCTGGCGATTCAGCAAGCGAAGCTGCCGCCCAACCACAACGCGACTCTGTCCAGTCTGCAGGATCTGGCGGAAGCGCTGCGGGGACTAGGTCGGGCGGCGGAGGCGGAGGAGTTCGCGAGCCGGGCCGCGGGGATCGAGGTTTCCCGTTCCACAAGTTGAGTTCCACCGCTCTCCCTTTCCTCCTGCTCATAATCGTGTTCGCGATCGTGCTCGTAATCGCCAGCGTCATCTATTGCGACGAGGATTGGGATCAAGGCTACGATCACGATCATGAGTAGGATTGGATGTGTCCGGGGGTGGGGATGTTCAGCGCATAGAAAGATGACGGAGGAATATGCCGAGGACCAGCGGATGAGAGGATAGATGATGATAAGCGTGGCAAGCATCAGAACAGCAGTCCGGAACCAGGTCCGGCGCACGCGAACCGGCGCGGCAACGGCATCAGGTACGCGCCGGGTAGCGATCAAGCCGGAGGACGCGCGACAGAGGGCGTTACGCCTCGACGCCCTGGTGAGCGAGCTGAGTGAAACCAACGCTATGGCTGGGCTGCGGCTGGCGATCCTGCGTCATCTCGACCAGTTCGGGCCACGCCTGGTGCTCGAGATCCCACGCGCCTGGCCGGTCAACCGGGAGCACGTTCGCGCGGCGGCGAACCGTCTGGTCGAAGATGGGCTGCTGGCGGTCGAAGGAAACGCTAGCCGCGGTGCTCCGCGCCGACTGCGGCTGACCCAGGACGGGACCCGCGTGCTGGAGGAGATCGACTGGACCGAGACGATCCGTCTGGTCGACGCGGTTGGCGAATCGTGAGCCGGCCCCGGTGAGTCGCCTGAAGCCGGCGGTCCCTCGCTTCACCGTCGGCGGCGGCCTTGGGTGCTAGGTCGCTCGCCAGCGAGGACGTAGCGCCCTAGCCATTCCAGCCGGGATTGCGTACCGGACGCGTTCTGCGAAGTTTGGCTGGTGTTGTTCGGTTTTCGCTGTCCTGTCATTGATGGCCGTGAGGGGAACGGTCGTCGCAGAGTATCGAGAAGTACCGACTGTTGTAGATGAAGCGAGACTACTACGAGGTCCTGGGCGTTTCGCGGGACGCCGACGCCACGGCGATCAAGAAGGCGTACCGCCAGCTGGCGCTCAAGTACCATCCCGATCGCAATCCAGAAGATCCGAGCGCTGAGGAGAGCTTCAAGGAGGCGACCGAGGCCTACGAGGTTCTCCGCGACTCGGAGATGCGGGCGCTGTACGACCGGTACGGCCACGACGGCGTCAGGAGCGGGGTCGGAGGCGGCGGCGCCGGGTTCGGCGGTTTTCGCACCTTCGACGACGCGCTCAGCATCTTCATGCGCGAGTTCGGCGGCTTCGGGTTCGAGGACTTCTTCGGCGGTGGCCGCCGGCGCGGAGCGCGAACCCGCGGATCCGACGTAAAGATCCGCGTCAAGCTCTCAATAGGCGACGTGGTCAGCGGAACGAAGAAGACGATCCGCATGCCGGTACTCACGGCGTGCTCGGAGTGTCAGGGCACGGGCGTGCGGGGCGGCGAAACGCCACCGGCCTGCCCCCAGTGCGGTGGGGCCGGCGAGGTCCAGCAGGTCCAGCGTTCGCTATTCGGTCAGTTCGTACGAGTCGGACCGTGCAGTGCCTGCGGCGGCGAGGGCCGTCTGATCACCGATCCTTGCCCGAAGTGCTCGGGCGAAGGACGGGTGCGACAAGAGAAGTCGGTGGAACTCGACATTCCGCCGGGTGTGGACGATGGCGACTACCTGACCCTGCGGGGCCACGGGAACGTGGGTCCGCGTGGCGGAACGGCCGGCGACCTGCTGGCGGTCATGACGGTGGAGCCCGATCCCCGTTTCACGCGTCGTGGGGCCGACATCATCTACGATCTTCCGGTGACCTTCAGCCAGGCAGCGATGGGCGCGACGATCGAAGTCCCGACCGCGACGAAGGACGTCAAGGTGAAGATCCCGGCGGGCGTTCAGACCGGCCACGTCGTCCATTTGCGCGGCAAAGGGCTTCCGCATCTACGGCGTGGAGGAAGCGGCGACCTGTTTGTTCGCATCCAGGTTGTCACCCCGCAAAACCTGACGCCCGAGCAGCGCAAGCTGTTCGAGGCGCTGGCCGAGGTCGAGAGCCCGGCACGTCCGAGCGACGACGGTGCGGGGTTCTGGCAGAGAGTGAAAGAGGCCTTTTTCGACTGAATCGCGCGTTGTCGGCCCGACGAGCGCGCGATGACGGCGCCGGCCTGAGTGCAACGCCAAAAAAAGGAGTGACCCGCATGTCGGATGCCGACTGCCTGTTCTGCAAGATCGCGGCGGGCGCGATACCGGCGGATGTCGTCAAGCAAGGGCCGGAGTGGGTCGCCTTCCGCGACATTAGCCCGCAGGCGCCCACCCATATACTGATCATCCCCCGGGAGCACATCGCGACGTTGAACGATGTGGGGTCCGACAAGGCCGAGCTCGTGGGTCGAATGTTCCTCGCGGCCAAGGAGATCGCGGCCGAGGAAGGGATCGCCGAATCGGGCTACCGCACGGTGTTCAACTGCAACGCCGGCGCTGGCCAGTCGGTGTTTCACATTCACGTTCACCTGCTGGGCGGGCGCAACATGGGCTGGCCGCCAGGCTAGCGTTGACGAGGGTCGCCGCGCTCGATTACTATCCTTCAAAGGAAAACGAGCAGCGAGCACTTGATCCGCCGGCGCCGGCGAGACGGTTTCGGCGGCCGGCGGTGGAGGTGAGAAGGTTAGTCGATGGCTGAGGGTACACTCCAGGAGCGGATTCGCGAAGACATGAATGCGGCGCGGCGCCAGCAGGACAAGGGCCGCGCCCGTCTGCTCTCGACCGTGCTCTCCGACATTCACAACCGGGAGATTCAGGTCGGCCACCCGCTGAAGGACGACGAGGTGGTCGAGGTATTGGCTCGCGCGGTGAAGATGCGCAACGAGGCGGCGGATCATATGGCCTCGCGCCCGGAGCTGGCCGAACAGGAGCGGGCCGAGGCGGAAGCCTTGAAGGGCTACATGCCCGCCCAGTTGGAGGAGGATGAGATTCGACGGATCGTGGAAGAGGCGATCGCCGCCGCGGGGACGAACATCGGCGCGGTGATGGGCCAGGTCATGCCGCAGGTCAAGGGGCGCGCCGACGGCCGGGAGGTCAACCGCATCGCGCGGGAGGTACTCCAGGCCAAAGGATCGGGTGGTTGATCGATGCTTGTCGCGAGTTGGCTCCCGTCCGACTGGCGTATAGACCGGGGGGTGCTGGTGAACGAACACCAGCACCCCCCGAAGGTTTGGTGGGTACCATGAACCGCCACGCGCTCGACGCGCTCGAGTTCGAGCGGGTGCTCGAGATCGTCGCCGGGTACGCGACCAGCGAACCGGGCGCCGAAGGCGTACGCCGGCGGCGGCCTGTGCCCGACCGTCAGGCCGTCGCGCGCGCCCTGGACGAAGTCGACGAGATGGTGAGTTGGCTGATACGGGACGAGAGCTGGGCGCCGCCGGTGATCCCGGACATCGGCAAGTCGCTTCACCGCCTCGAGGTCGTCGGCAGCGTTTGGTCCGAGAGCGAGTTGACCAACGCGTCGCGCTTGCTGGCGGCGGCGCGCGCCGTGCGACGCTCGATCCTGCCCCAATCGTCTCAGTTCCCGTTGCTGGGCGAACTGGCGTCGGGTCTGTTGAAGGACGAAAAGCTGGAGGGCCTGCTGCGGTCGGCGCTCGACGAGGAGACCGAGACGCTGAAGGACAGCGCCTCGCCGGAACTGAAACGACTTCGTCGCACGATCCGCTCCGCCCGCGTGGGACTCGTCCGTCAAC
>JASFMO010000088.1:0-9767 GCA_050117535.1 Gemmatimonadales bacterium
GGGTGACAATGTGACGATGACGATCACGTTGATCACGCAGATAGCGATGGAAGAGGGGCTACGGTTTGCGATCCGCGAGGGTGGACGGACGGTCGGGGCCGGAGTCGTCACGAAGATACTGGAGTAGCCAGGAGTCGTCAGTAGTCGGTGGTCGGTCATCGGAACAAGCGTCGCGTTCCAGATCACTGACCGCCGGTAGACGGGACTAGCGATGTCCGAGAAAATCCGAATCCGACTCAAAGCGTTCGACCACGCCGTGATCGACCAGACCGCGGCGGACATAGTCAGAACGGCACAGAAGACCGGGGCGACCGTGCGCGGCCCGATCCCTCTGCCAACGCGTAGGCAGCGCTGGACTGTGCTACGTAGCCCACACGTCGACAAGAAGTCGCGTGAGCAATTCGAACTGAAGACGCATAAGCGCGTCATAGACATACTCGACTCGCGGCCTCAAACGGTGGACGCGCTGACCAAGCTGGATCTGCCGGCCGGGGTCGACGTCGAGATCAAGGTGGACTGAGAATTGGCTGGCAATCACGCGACTGCGCAGTCGCGGTGAGCCCCGGCCCCTGGAAACGGCAACCAATAGACTGCGATGCTCGGGCTGATCGGTAAGAAGATTGGGATGACCCAGCTCTTCGACGAGGATGGGAAGGTAGTTCCCGTCACCGCGATTGAGGCGGGTCCATGCCCGATCGTGCAGGTGAAGACGGAAGAGCGCGACGGCTACCGTGCCGTGCAGCTAGGGTTTGGGCGCAAGAAGGAGCGGCGAAGCCGCAAGCCCGAATCCGGCCACACGGCCGCGGCTGGTTTGGACTACGTGCCGGCGATAACACGTGAGTTCCGGCTGAGCGGGGAAGACATGCTCGCTGATGAGCCACACACGCCGGCACCGCCGGGCGTTGAGGCGGCCTCAGAGGAGGGCGTTGAAGAAGGCGCCGCGGAGCAGATTGAGCCGCAGCCGGGACTTCGCGTCGGCCAGGTACTGACGGTGACGATGTTCAATGAAGGCGAACGCGTCCGGGTTACTGGTCAGACGAAGGGGCGCGGGTTCCAGGGCGTTGTGAAGCGGCACGGGTTTGGTGGGTTTCCGAAGACACACGGCCACCCATCGATTCGTGTTCCCGGCTCCATCGGTCCGGGAACCGATCCCTCGCGCGTGATCAAGGGGCGCAAGATGTCGGGGCATATGGGAACGGAACGGAAGACGGTGCGGAATCTCAGCGTTGTGAAGGTCGACCCCGAGCGGAACTTGATCTTCATCAGAGGCGGCATTCCCGGCGCCCGCAACGGTTGGGTTTTTGTACGCAAGCAGTAGGCTAAGCGACTTAGCGCTATTGTGCATGGAGCGTTAGAGCAGAGATGACGGCACCACTGACGGCGCGATACTACAAGGCCGACGGCGAAGCAGGCAGCGAGCGATCCCTGCCGAGCGATCCGTTCGACGGCGTAGTCAACGAGGCATCGCTGCACGCCGCCGTTAAGGCTTACTTGGCGAACCAGCGTCAGGGTACGGCTGCGGCCAAGACCCGCAGTCACGTCCGCGGCGGTGGGCGCAAGCCGTGGCGACAAAAGGGCACCGGCAGGGCCCGTGTCGGCACCATCCGCTCGCCGATCTGGCGCGGCGGTGGAGTGGTCTTTCCGCCCACGCCGCGATCGTATCGGCTGGGACTGCCCAAGAAGCTGGGGAGTTTGGCGCGGCGTTCGGCGTTCAATGCGCGGGCGGCGGAGAATCGGGTCGTCGTGCTCGAGGCGCTCGAGGTCGAGCAGCCGAAGACGCGGCAGTTGGTCAAACTCCTGGAGAAGCTCGGTTTGGCGGAGGACAAGGTGCTCATCCTCACGTCGGAGCATCGGCCGGCGGTGTATCTGTCGGCGCGCAACATACCGAACGTTCAGGTGAAGGAGTTCGGAATGGCGTCGGCGTACGACCTCCTCTGGTCGGACTGTGTGCTGATCGAGGAAGGAGCGCTGGCGGCGGAAACGAAGGCAAGTGGGACGGTGAACGCGGGAGCCGAGGATAAGGAGGGCGAGGATGCGTGATCCACACCAGATCATCGTTCGCCCCCTCATCACCGAGAAGACTTCGGCGAGCCAGATGAACGAAAACCACTATACCTTCGAGGTCGCGCGGGACGCCAACAAGCACGAGATCAAGGCGGCAGTAGAGCGACTGTTCTCGGTGCACGTCCGCCAGGTGCGCACGGCGCAACAGCGTGGCAAGTGGCGGCGCCGAGGTGTTCACGTCGGCAAGCGGCCGAACTGGAAGAAGGCGGTCGTGACCGTGGCAGAGGGTGAAACCATAGACGCCTTTGAGGGGCTCTAGCATGGCGATCAAGAAGTTCAAACCGACGACGCCGGGCACTCGCTTCCGCTCCGTCGTGAGTGGAGAGGAGATTACGCGCGGCAAGCCGGAGAAGTCGTTGCTGGAGCCGCTAACGAAAAAGGGTGGCCGGAACCACCACGGGCACATCACGACACGGCGTCGCGGGGGCGGTCACAAGCGTCGCTACCGCAAGATCGATTTCAGGCGGGACAAGCACGGAGTCCCGGGGAAGGTCGCGGCGGTCGAGTACGACCCGAATCGTTCGGCGAACATAGCGTTGATCCACTACTTGGACGGCGAGAAACGATACATCCTGCATACGCGCGGACTGAACGTAGGCGACACGGTGATGGCAGGTCCGGGCAGCGAGATACGACTTGCCAACGCGGTCCCCCTGCGCGAGATCCCCTTGGGAACGGCGGTCCACAATATCGAGCTGGTGCCGGGTCAAGGCGGAAGGATCGTGCGCTCGGCGGGCGGGTCGGCGCAGGTGGTGGCCAAAGAGGGCGGCTACGTGACGATCAGGCTCCCCTCGACGGAGGTTCGGATGGTGCCGGCCGATTGTGTCGCAACGATTGGCCAGGTAGGCAACGTGGACCACGAGAACGTCTCTTGGGGCAAGGCGGGTCGGACGCGGTGGGCCGGCCGCCGGCCGAAAGTCAGGGGGGTCGCGATGAACCCCGTCGACCACCCGTTGGGCGGTGGCGAGGGTCGAGCGTCTGGCGGTAGGCCGCCGGTGAGCCCCTGGGGTAAGCCCGAGGGACGGAAGACGCGTAATCGTCACAAGAAATCGGACAAGCTCATCGTGCGCCGTCGGCGTCGCGGTAAGGCAACCCAGTAAGCGCTCGCTGTAGAGCGGACTCGGCAGAGAGCCGGAGCGGTTATGGCTAGAAGCGTTAGAAAAGGCCCGTTTGTCGACGAGCACCTGATGATGAAGGTAGCGCGGATGAACGAGAGCGGTGACAAGCGCGTAATCAAGACGTGGTCGCGCCGCTCGACCATCACGCCGGAGTTTGTGGGTCACACACTGGCGGTCCACAATGGCAACAAGTTCATCCCCGTCTACATCACCGAGAACATGGTGGGTCACAAGCTGGGTGAATTTGCTCCCACCCGCCTATTCCGAAGCCATAGCGGCAAATTGGCGGACAAGCGGGCAAAGGTGGGTTAGCGATGGAAGCGAAGGCGATAGCGCGGTTCGTTCGGCAGTCGCCGCGGAAGATGCGCCTGGTCGTCGATCTGATACGAGGGCGCAGCGTCAACGACGCGTACGCCATCCTGCAGTTCAACGAGAAGAAGGCGGCAGGTTCGATCGAGAAGGTCCTGCGTTCGGCCGTGGCGAACGCGATCTACAAAGCTGATGAGCAAGGTGAGCGGCTGGACGTGGACGAGCTCTACGTCAAGCGCGCTCACGTGAACGAAGGCCCCGCGCTGCGGCGCTGGCGTGCGCGAGCCATGGGTCGGGCGAGCCCGATCCGGAAGCGCACTAGCCACGTCACGGTGATTGTGGATCGGAAGGAGTAGCATGGGTCAGAAGACGCACCCCGTTGGATTTCGCCTGGGAGTCATCAGGACCTGGAAGTCCCGTTGGTATGCGGAGGGAAATCTTGCCGATCTGATCGAGCAGGATGAGAAGATCCGCAACTACCTGAAGGCGCGCCTCGGCCATGCGGCAATCTCGGCCGTGGAGATCGAGCGAAAGCCCGGGAAGATAGTGGTGACGATCAACACGGGGCGCCCGGGCGTCGTGATCGGGAAACGTGGCGCCGAGGTCGACAAGCTCCGTGATGAGTTGGCCGTGCTGACGAGTTCCGAGGTTGCGATCAACGTCGAGGAAATCAAGCGACCGGAGATAGAGGCCCAGCTTATCGCTGATAGCGTCGCGTTTCAACTGGTGCAGCGTATCGCCTTCCGGCGAGCGATGAAGCGCGCCGTCCAGCAGGCGATGCGCATGGGGGCAGAAGGAGTCAAGATCCAGTGCTCCGGCCGGCTCGGGGGAGCGGAAATCGCGCGGACGGAAGGCCATCACGAGGGGCGCGTCCCTCTGCACACACTCCGTGCTGACGTCGATTTTGCGCGGTCTACGGCGAAGACGACGTTCGGCCCGATCGGCATCAAGGTGTGGATCTTCAAAGGTGAGGTCGTGGAGGAACGCAAGGGCGTAACCTACACGGCGGGTGGCCGAGGCAACTGATAGGTAACGGCAATGCTGGCTCCGAAGCGAATAAAGTGGCGCAAGCAACAGAAGGGCCGAGTTAGAGGCAAGGCGGGTCGCGGCAATTCGGTGGCTTTCGGCCAGTACGGCCTGCAAACGCTGGATCGCGCCTGGATAACATCGCGGCAGATAGAGGCGGCCCGTGTCGCCATGACGCGTCACATTCGGAGAGGTGGCAAGGTATTCATTCGCATCTTCCCGGATAAGCCTATTAGCAAGAAGCCGGCGGAGACCCGGATGGGTAAGGGCAAGGGCAACCCCGAGGCTTGGGTGGCGCCGGTCAAGCCGGGACGGGTCATGTTCGAGCTCGAGGGCGTATCGGAGAGTGTTGCCAGGCGCGCGATGGAACTGGCGGCGGCGAAGTTGCCGGTAAAGACCCGCTTCCTGCGGCGCGAAAGCGGAGGTATCTGATGCGGCCGGAAGAGATTCGCGAGATGGCCGATGTGGACATCGACCAGGCGCTGACGCAACTAGCGGATGAGCTCTTCGAGATCCGGATGAAGAGTGCCTACGAAGATCTCGAGAATCCGATGAAGATCCGGCAGTTGAAGCGCGACATCGCGAAACTCAAGACGGTCAAGCGTGAGCGGGAGTTGGCCGCCGCTCGCGAGGCGAAGGAGAAGTGAGGCGCATGTCTCGGGGACAGCGGAAGGTGCGCGAGGGCGCGGTTGTCAGTGACCGCATGGACAAAACGATCGTGGTCAGCGTCGAGAGGCGCTTTGCGCACCCGCTCTATGGCAAGCAGGTGAAGCGCCACAAGAAGTACTACGCGCACGACGAGGAGAACACTGCGCGGGTGGGTGACGTGGTTAGGATCATGGAAACACGCCCGCTGTCGAAGAACAAGCGGTGGCGGCTGGTTGAAGTCGTGAGGAGACCTGGGTAAGCGCGACGTAGACGTCGAGCGCGGTACTGGAAGAGTCCAATAATGATCCAGCAGGAATCGACCGTACGGGTAACGGATAACTCGGGGGCCAAAGAGGCTCTGTGTATCCGTGTGCTTGGTGGCAGCCGCCGCCGGTACGCCCGGATGGGTGACGTAATTGTGGTAACCATCAAGGACGCGCTGCCGGCAAGCACGGTGAAGAAAGGCGAGGTCACGAAGGCTGTGGTCGTCCGCACGGCGCGGGAACAGCGGCGCAAGGACGGCTCGTACATCCGATTCGATGACAATGCTGCGGTGTTGATCAATGACCAGGGTGAGCCTCGGGCGACACGTATCTTCGGGCCCGTGGGCAGGGAGCTAAGGGACAAGCGGTTCATGAAGATCGTGTCCCTGGCGCCCGAGGTCGTCTAAACCATTTGGGCGTATAGAGATGCAGGTTCGGAGTGGAGACATGGTCGCGGTTGTCGCCGGCAACTTCAAGGGTTCGGAGGGCCGCGTGTTGCGGGTGGTGCCAAAGAAGGGGCACGTGTATGTGGAGGGGGTGAACATGCGCAAACGGCATCAGCGCCCCTCGCAGGCGAACCCCGAGGGCGGGATCGTGACGTTCGAGGCGCCGATCCACGTCTCGAACGTGATGTTGGTGTGTCCGCACTGCAAGACCCCGGCGCGCGTTCGCAAGCGCAAGGACCCGGATGGGACGCTGGAGCGGCTGTGTGCGCGTTGCCAGACACCCGTCCCCACGCCGGACGTGAAGTAGAACGCAAGGACGTCTTTGTGAGATGAAACCGAGACTGCACGAGCACTACTGGGAGACGGTTCGCCCGAAACTCGCCACAGAGTTCGGATACGGGAATGCGAACCAAATACCCAAGTTGGAGAAGATCGTTGTCAACGTGGGTGTCGGAGAGGCTTCTCGCGAACCGAAGCTCCTGGATTCGGTCGTCGAGGCACTGACGGTTATCACTGGGCAGCGTCCAGTAGTGAACCGCGCGCGGAAGGCGATCTCGAACTTCAGCCTGCGGGAAGGAATGCCGGTGGGCGTGAGTGTCACGCTACGCCGTGATCACATGTACGAGTTCTTGGATCGCTTCATCAACATAGCGGTGCCGAGAATCCGCGACTTTCGCGGACTGCCGACGCGCTCGTTCGATGGACGTGGAAACTACACTATCGGTATCAAGGAGCAGGTGATCTTCCCGGAGGTCGACTACGATAGGATCCAGAAGATCCACGGCATGGACATTACGTTCGTTACTACGACGGACAAGGACGATGAGGCGCTGGCGCTGTTGCGGGACATGGGTATGCCGTTCCGCGGTATAGATCCAGTGGTCGTTTGAAGAAACCGGTATCAGGTAAGCGATTGGTGACGCAATGGCGCGCAAAGCTCTGATCGAGAAGACAAAGAAGAAGAAGAAGTTCGGCGTTCGTGACTACCATCGGTGCCGCAGGTGCGGGCGCGCGCGGGCGTTTATCCGCAAGTTCGGCCTGTGCCGAATATGTTTCCGCAATCTGGCCCTCGAGGGTGAGATTCCCGGGGTTCGGAAAGCGAGTTGGTAGCGGTGAAACAGCGTAGTTAGGTGAATCGCGATGACGATGAATGACCCGATTGCGGATATGCTGACACGCGTCCGCAATGCTTTGCACGCGGGACACAGACGCGTCGATGTCCCGCTCTCGCGCATGAAGATGGAGATCGCCAAGAAGTTGGTGGATGCCCATTTCATCAATAGCGTGAAGGTGATCGATGACGGGCGGCAAGGCTCGCTTCGAATGTACCTGAAGTATGCGCCGGATGGAAAACCGGTCATCCGCGAACTGCGGCGTGTATCACGCCCTGGTCGGCGCGCCTATATCGGCCGGACTGAGATCCCGCACCTGCGAGGGGGACTCGGGTTGGCGATCCTCTCCACGAGCCGTGGCGTGCTCACTGACCGCGAAGCACGCGCCGCCGGAGTCGGCGGAGAGCTTATCGCGGTCGTGCACTGAGGCGGCGGAGCGGTAAGATGTCTCGAGTTGGCAAGAAGACGATAGTCGTGCCCAAGGATGTATCGGTCAACATCGATGGCGGTCGCGTGAAGGTCAGAGGCCCCAAAGGTGAGATCGAACGCCAGTTTGATCCGGCCATGCAGATCAAGCTCGAGGATGGCGAGCTGCGCGTCAATCGCTCCAGCGACCGACGCGAGGACCGGGCGCTGCATGGCCTGACGACGGCTCTTTTGTCGGCCATGGTTACCGGTGTAGTCGACGGCTTCGAGAAGAAGCTCGAGATCGTGGGGATCGGCTACCGCGCCGAATCTCAGGGAAAGGCTCTGCGCTTTCACCTCGGTTTTTCGCATCCGGTCATCTACGAGCCTCCCGCCGGCATTACGTTGGCGCTGGAGTCGCCGACGGTTGTGTCGGTATCGGGAGTGGACAAAGAGAAGGTAGGACAGGCGGCGGCGGAGATCCGCGCCTTTCGCCCCCCCGAGCCGTACAAGGGCAAAGGGGTCAGATACAGAGGAGAGCACGTTCGTCGTAAGGCGGGCAAGACGGCAATCTGATGTCAATACTCAAGCTCAAATACAAGAGTGCGAAGGGCAAATCGGCGCGGCGGAGCGTGGCCCGGCAGCGTCGCCATGCCCGGATCCTGAAGAGAGTACGCGGCACACCCGAACGTCCGCGTTTGGTCGTTCGGCGTTCGCTGCGCCACTTGGAGGCGCAGCTCGTCGATGACGATGGCGGCGTGTGCGTGACGGGCGTTTCGACGCGGTCGAAAGATGTCCAAGACAGGCTGGAAGACGATTACCGCAAGTCGACCCAGAGCCGGATCGCCGGCCAGTTGATGGCGGAGCGAGCCAAAGCGCGCGGAATCGAGCGAGTCGTTTTCGACCGCGGAGGATATCCGTATCATGGTCGCGTACGAGCGTTTGCCGAAGGCGTACGTGAAGGAGGGCTTAAGATCTAGTGGCCACTCAGCGGGAAGGCAGAGAAGGCAGAGAGAGACGCGAGCGGCGTGAACCGCGCTCCCGAGAGCCCAAGGCTCGGGATCGTGAGAGCGAGCTCGTTGAGAACGTGATCTATATCAACCGTGTCGCGAAGGTCGTCAAAGGCGGACGCCGGTTCTCGTTCACCGCCCTGGTGGCGGCCGGGGATCAGCAGGGTAATGTGGGCACGGCACTTGGGAAGGCGAACCAGGTCGCCGAGGCCATCCGCAAGGGTTTCGAACAGGCCCGTCGGCAGATGATTGAGGTGCCGGTCGTGCGACACGGAACGATCCCGCACGAGATTCTCGGTGCGCACGGGTCAGGGAAAGTGCTGCTCCGCCCCGCGGGCCCCGGGACCGGCGTGATCGCCGGTGGGCCGGTGCGTGCCGTGCTCGAGTGCGCCGGGATCCAGGACATCCTGACCAAGAGTCTTGGGTCGAATAATCCGGTCAACATGGTCCGTGCCACGATGGATGGCCTGAGCCGGCTCGTGACGCCCGAGAAGGCGGCGTGGGAGCGCGGCATCCCCGTGGAGGAGTTGCTGGGAGGACGAAGTGGATAAGCTCAGGATCCGCCAGGTGAAGAGCGGATTGGGTGCGCCATCCAAGATCAGGCAGACGCTCGAGGCGTTGGGGTTGAAGCATCAGCGCAGCGTCGTCAAACCGGACAATCCGGCGGTTCGGGGGATGATCTTCCGGGTCAAGCACCTGGTTGAGGTGGAAACGGTGTCGGCTGAAATGGAAAAGGGAGCCTGAGTTTGATGGCTCGTCTGGAATCGATAAAGCGTCCTGATGGACCCAAGCGAGCCTCAAAGCGCGTGGGTCGGGGCCCAGGTTCGGGCCTGGGTAAGACGGCTGGTCGCGGGCACAAGGGCCATAAAGCCCGCTCAGGCGGATCTACGAGCCCGAGGTTCGAGGGCGGCCAGATGCCGTTGCAGCGGAGGTTGCCGAAACGCGGCTTCCGGCCGTATCGGCGTGTCGAGTACCAGGTTGTCAACGTGCGAGACCTCGATCGGGTCGAGGGCGATCACGCGACACCTGAGACGATGAAGGCAGCGGGCCTCATCGGATCGCTGCGTCGGCCAGTGAAGATACTCGGCCAAGGCGAGCTCGGCCGGACCCTCAGGGTCACGGCTCATGCGTTCAGTCGCACGGCGCGAGAGAAGATCGAGAAGGCGGGTGGGGAAGTCAGCGAGGCCGCATAATGGCTAACCCGATTCAGAGTCTTCTGCGTGCGCCGGAGCTCAAGCAAAAGCTCCTATTTACCCTCCTTTGTCTCGCCATCTATCGACTCGGTGCGCATATCACCGTGCCCGGCGTCGACGTGGTCGCGCTGAGGGATCTGGCGAGCCAACTCCAAGGTACGCTGTTCGGTCTC